>JAJFID010000298.1 GCA_021775325.1 Rhodospirillales bacterium | reverse complement strand
CCCCCGCCGAAGGCCTTGCCGAACATGTCATTCAGATTGAGCATGCCCATCTGTGCACCGGGCATGCCGGGAATATCGATGGTCGGCATGGAAGACGCACCGGAATCTGAGACCTGGACTTCAATTTCCCGCTCGTCCAGATCGCCCTCTCGTAGTTTCTTGCGAAATTTCTCGCGCGTTTCCTGGCTGGCATTATCGCCCACCAGAACGTCTATAACGCGCTCCTCTGCCAGCAGCTCGGCCTTGGCCACGACCTGTTTGCGCAGCCGCTCGCGGGCATCATTCATGGCAAAATCGATAAGATCACGGACGATTTGTTCCACGTCACGGCCCACGTATCCTACCTCCGTGAACTTTGTCGCCTCTACCTTCACAAACGGTGCGTCTACCAGCTTCGCCAGACGCCGTGCAATTTCGGTCTTGCCCACGCCGGTTGGCCCGATCATCAGAATGTTTTTGGGCAGGACCTCCTCGCGCATGGTTTCATCCAGTTGCTGACGTCTCCAGCGATTGCGCAACGCGATTGCGACCGCACGTTTGGCGTCGTCCTGACCAACAATATGGCGGTCCAGTTCGGAAACGGTTTCTCGGGGGGTAAAGCTGCTCATAATGTTTCAACCGTAACCTGGGTGTTGGTGTATACGCAGATATCAGCGGCAATGCCCAGGGAGCGCCGGACAATGTCTTCGGCACTCATATCGCCCTGATCCATCAAGGCGCGGGCGGCGGCAAGGGCATAGTTACCACCGGACCCAATGCCGATCACGCCGTCTTCCGGTTCCAGCACATCGCCGGTCCCGGTCAGAACGAGAGACACATCCTTGTCGGCCACAGCCATCATCGCTTCCAGCCGCCGTAAATAGCGGTCCGTGCGCCAGTCCTTGGCCATTTCCACACAGGCGCGGGTTAGCTGTCCCGGGTACTGTTCCAGTTTGCCTTCCAGACGTTCGAACAGGGTAAACGCATCTGCTGTTGCACCGGCGAAGCCGACAATGACATCGCCATTGCCGATGCGCCGGACCTTGCGGGCGTTGCCCTTGATTACGGTATCGCCAAGACTGACCTGGCCATCGCCGCCAACAACAACGGTGCCGCCTTTTCGAACGCTCAAAATGGTCGTTCCGTGCCAGATATTTCTGGAATCTTCAGCCATCAAATGTATCCAAACTGCGTTGTGATCTATTGGGTGACGCCCGGACCGTTGTCAATTTCGGCCCGACCCGAGAGCATCGCGGACTATACACCTAGATTTGGAAGAGTAAACCGTTCCGGTCAAGTCCCAGCCCCCATATTATTTTATCAACGGCCCGCCCGATTACCCGATTGTTTTGTCTACTGGCGAAGTGCGTAATCACCTGATAAAAGAATGCCGAAAATCAGACGATCAGCGCCGAAAGGACCGCAGGCCATGCGCCAGGCATCTGTTGAACGAGTAACCAAAGAGACCAGCATCAAAGTCGACGTGAATTTGGATGGTACCGGTGAGTACACAGTATCAACCGGCATTGGCTTTCTCGACCATATGCTGGAGCAGCTTTCCCGTCACAGCCTCATGGATCTTAATGTGGAAGCTCGCGGCGATCTGCATATCGATTTTCATCATACCACCGAAGACACGGGCATCGCCATTGGTGAAGCGGTCTCCAAGGCTATGGGTGATCGCGCCGGCATCACGCGGTTTGGTCATGCCACCATCCCCATGGATGAAACGCTGAGCCGGGTAACGCTGGATGCATCCAATCGTCCGTACCTCATCTGGAAAGTGGATTTTTCCAAACCCAAGCTGGGCGATATGGATACAGAGCTTTTCAAGGAATGGTTTCAGGCATTTGCCCAGGGTGCCGGACTGACGCTGCACGTGGAGAACGTTTACGGTGAGAACAATCACCATATCGTTGAAAGCTGCTTTAAAGCAGTTGCCCGGGCCCTTCGTCAGGCCATTTCAATCGATCCGCGCAAGGCTGATGCCGTGCCGTCGACCAAAGGTGTGCTCGGCGGCTCTCTCTAGCTTCGGGCACAAGTAGGCAAGACATGCAGGTCTATACCGTTCATATGCGCCGACAGGGCTTGGACCCGGACAAGGATATAGTCTTTGTGCGTGAGGGTTTTTCTTGGACAGCCTTTGCTTTTACCTTCTTGTGGGCTGCGTATCATCGGCTGTGGCTGATGATGGTGGTGACACTGTCCGTGCTTGTCCTGTCTGGTATCGCACTAACCCAGCTTGGTGTTAGCGAGACTGTCTCTGCAATTGTGCAGATCTGTATTTCCACGATGATCGGTTTTGTTGCCAACGACGCACGCCGCTTTTCGCTGGCGCGAGGCGGGTTTGCCGAACTGGACGTGGTGGTTGCGCGTGACCGGACCACTGCCGAGCAGCGATACTTTGATCTGAATCCCGGTATGGCGCAACTCATTGAGGCGGACGCCTGACAATGGCCGTGGCGATCATTGATTATGGTTCCGGCAACCTTCGCTCCGCTGCCAAGGCTTTCGAGCGCGCGGCGCGAGATGCCGGGCGGGACATCAAAATTGAGGTCACGTCAGACCCGGAGAAGGTGTTGTCTGCGACCCACATTGTTTTGCCAGGTGTCGGTGCCTATGGCGACTGTATACAGAATCTCCGTCAATGCGATGGCATGGTCGAGGCCCTGCAGCAAGCTGTGATCCGTGAGCGCCGGCCGTTTCTGGGTATCTGTGTTGGTATGCAGCTCATGGCAACCGCCGGCCACGAATTCGGCGACCATGAAGGGCTGGGCTGGATTGAAGGCGACGTGGTGGCGCTGCAGCCGGATGATCACCGTCTGAAGGTCCCGCACATGGGCTGGAACGACCTGTCATTCACGAAAAATCGCGACCACCCCGTTCTGGACGGGATCAACGACGGCGCACACGCGTACTTTGTTCACTCTTTTCATTTTCGAACAGCGGCCCCGGCCGAGCTTTTATCGCACACTCAATACGGCGGCACGGTTGCGGCGATTATCGGCCGCGACAACATAATCGGCACGCAATTCCATCCGGAAAAAAGCCAGGCCACGGGCTTGCGCCTGATCACAAATTTCCTGAACTGGTCTCCAGCCACATGATCCTATACCCCGCCATCGACCTCAAAGACGGCCAGTGCGTCCGATTGCTGCGCGGCGACATGGATGCGGCTACCGTTTTCAATGATGATCCCGGGGCCCAGGCCAAAGCCTTCACCGATGCCGGGTGTGAACGCATTCACGTGGTCGACCTGAACGGCGCTTTTGAAGGCAGGCCTGTTAATGCGGACGCTGTCGCGGGAATTCTGGCCGCGACCGAAGTCCCGGTACAACTGGGCGGCGGCATTCGTGACCACGCCACGATAAATCGCTGGATTGAGGCGGGTCTGAACCGGATTATTCTGGGCACAGCCGCGCTGCGCGATCCCGGCCTTGTCATTCAGGCCTGTCACAATCATGTGGGTAAGATTGCCGTCGGCATTGATGCCACTGGCGGCATGGTCGCCGTACAGGGTTGGGCGGATGTGTCCGAAGTGCCGGTACTCGATCTCGCCCGGCGGTTTGAAGACACCGGCGTTGCCGCCATTATATATACAGACATCGACCGCGACGGGATTATGCAGGGCCCCAACGTGGAGGCGACCCGTATCCTGGCGGAAACCGTTTCAATTCCTGTTATCGCGTCTGGCGGCGTGTCCAGCATGGCGGACCTGCGCTTGCTTCGTGACAACATCCCCAGCCTCGAGGGCATCATTTCCGGTCGCGCCGTGTATGATGGTAAGATTGATGTTTCGGCTTCGGTCGCCATGCTGCGAGGTTGTCATGATTAACCCGTGCGACATCTGGAATGTCTGGATGGGGAGTGTCCGGCAATGCTGAAGGTCCGCATCATTCCCTGTCTGGATGTGGACAATGGTCGCGTGGTCAAGGGCGTGAACTTTGTCGATCTGGTGGACGCCGGTGATCCGGTTGAACAGGCCCGCCTGTATGATCAGGCCGGGGCCGACGAGCTGTGTTTTCTGGACATCACGGCCAGCAGCGATAATCGCGGCACCATTCTGGATGTGGTTGCCCAGACAGCCGATGAATGTTTCATGCCGCTGACCGTGGGTGGCGGGGTGCGGACCCTGGACGATATCAGAAACCTTTTGCTGGCTGGTGCGGACAAGGCGTCTGTTATGACGACGGCTGTCAAAAACCCGGAGTTTGTACGGCAGGCGGCGCAGAAATTCGGCAGCCAGTGTATCGTTGTGGCGATCGACGCCAAATCTGTCAGTGGCGAGGGAACCGAACACGAAAAGTTCGAGGTATTTACCCATGGTGGCCGCAAAGAAACTGGCATTGATGCGGTCCAGTGGGCGCAGCGCATGGCTGAATATGGTGCGGGGGAAATTCTGTTGACGTCAATGGATCGGGACGGCACCAAATCAGGTTTTAATCTGCCGTTGACACGGGCCGTATCGGATGCGGTGTCCATTCCTGTCATTGCGTCTGGTGGCGTTGGCACGCTGGATCACCTGGTCAAAGGTGTAACAGACGGTCATGCATCTGCGGTACTGGCTGCATCCATATTTCACTTTGGCACCTATACGGTGGGTGAAGCCAAGGCGTACATGCAAAACGCCGGCGTGCCCGTTCGGCTGGACCCATCCACTCATATTGCCGATAATGCCACCCGTCAGGAGGGACAATGAGCGACGCAGTTCAGGAATTGTTCGACATTATCGAAAGTCGACGTGGCGACGACCCGAAAACGTCGTACTCCGCCAGGCTATTGTCAGACGGGCCCGAGAAGATCGGTCGCAAGCTGAATGAGGAAGCCGTCGAGGTGTTGGTTGCCGCGCTCCAGGAAACACCGGAGCGGGTCACCAGCGAAAGCGCCGACCTGCTCTATCACCTGATCACACTCTGGGCGTACGTCGGCATTCAACCCGATGATGTGTGGGCGGAGCTGGCCCGTCGGCGCGGCACATCAGGCATTGAGGAAAAGAACGCACGCTCCATCTGACCCACTTCATCAGAATTGAACCAGGAACTACACGCCATGTACGATCAAGACAACCTTTTCGCCAAAATCCTGCGCGGTGAGATTCCCAGTACTGCGGTTTACGATGACGAGTTTGCATTTGCGTTTAATGACATTAATCCCCAGGCACCTGTTCATGTCCTTGTCATCCCCAGAGGTGCATATATTGACATGGATGACCTGACAGCCAACGGTTCCGATGCCGAAATCGCCGGGTTCATGCGGGCTGTGGGCCACGTAGCGCGGGATGTGCTTGGGCTGGCCGACGGCGGCTATCGTCTCCTGGTGAACAATGGCCCGGATTCCAATCAAGAGGTTCCGCATCTGCATATACACATCGTCGGCGGCCGCAATCTTGGCCCCCTGATGGTTAAATAGAGTCTTTTTGTTTTAAGACTATACACATATTCTTAATTGAGCGACCTATGGTTGACCAGACAGACGACAATCGAAAAGAAGAGATTTCGCGTGACCTTGTTAAAAATGATCCCGCGGTAGTGCTGGAGGCAGCAATTGCTGCAGCCCGAAGGCACCGCGCAGGCATTGCGGGGGAGTCACAAAAAGGGCAGATAACTCAGGATTCCCGGGAAGAGTCGGGTAATGTACACGCACACCCCAGTGTTAAGCGGCAAAGCCGCGCGAAGCCTGCTGGGGACTGTTTCAATACAGAAGAACCGCCCGCTCGGCGGTCCGACACAGCATTTGGTGTTGGATTTGAGTTTGTTTAGCTACCTATTAGGAGCGCTTAAGACATCTTATTCTGCCTCGCACCGGGCATGTTGCGACGATAGCTAATAGCTTCAGCCATGTGAACATGACGAATCATTTCACTACCGTCCATATCTGCCAATGTGCGGGCAACCCGCAAAACACGGTGATAACCGCGTGCCGTCAATTTCAGTTTTTCCATAGCCGAAGCCAAAAGTGCCCGGCCCGCGTCATCGGGTGCGGCGACGGACTCCAACAGTTTGCCGTCCGCATCCGCGTTGGTTCGTACAGGCGTCGGACTGTCAACATCCGCGTATCTTTGCCGTTGTATGGACCTGGCCGAATGTACCCGGGTGGCAATGTCCGCTGATGTCTCGGCGGGTGGCGGCAGACTCAGGTCCATAGGATTGACCGCCGCCACCTCCACATGAAGATCGATCCGGTCATATAGTGGCCCTGAGATCTTCGACTGATAGTCCCGCGCGCATCTTGGGGCACGGGAGCAGGCCTGTGCCGGATCATCCAGATAACCACAACGGCACGGGTTCATGGCGGCCACCAATTGAAATCGAGCCGGGTAAGTGACATGGGCATTAACGCGGGCCACTGTTGTGTTGCCTGTTTCGAGCGGTTGGCGCAGGGACTCAAGCGCACCACGCTGAAACTCCGGCAACTCATCAAGAAACAACACCCCCAGATGAGCCAATGATATTTCGCCTGGTTTAGCCCGGTTGCCGCCGCCAACAAGGGCCGGGACAGAGGCCGAGTGATGCGGATCGCGAAACGGCCTGTGCGCCATTAAGCCGCCTTCAGGCAATGTTCCTGCCAGACTATGGACCATGCTGACGTCCAGAATTTCGTCCGGTGCCAGTGGTGGCAGCAGGCCCGGCAGCCTTTGCGCCAACATGGATTTACCGGCACCCGGTGGTCCGATCATCAATGCATTGTGTCCGCCTGATGCCGCAATTTCCATTGCGCGTTTTGCGGTTTCCTGACCCTTGATGTCCACCATGTCGGCATATGTCGGCGTTAGCATGGTCGGGTTTGCCTCCGGCAACCGTAAAACCTGCGTACCTTTGAAATGATTGATCAGATCTAGTAATGATTGCGCTGCCAGAATGTTCAGCTCACCGGCCCATGCGGCTTCGCCGCCCTGCGCGAGCGGGCAGATCAATCCCATGCCTTGCGCGCTGGCGTGAATAGCGGCGGGTAACACACCCACTACCGGCGAAATCCGCCCATCCAGTGCCAGCTCGCCCAGCGCAACAAAGTCAGCAACGTCATCAACGGGAATGACGTCCATAGCCGCCAGCAGGCCCACGGCGATCGGCAGATCAAAATGACTGCCTTCCTTGGCAAGGTCCGCCGGGGCCAGATTGACCGTAATACGTTTGGGTGGCAGTGACAGGCCCATACCATGCAAAGCGGCCCGTACCCGCTCGCGCGCTTCGGAAACGGCCTTGTCCGCCAGCCCGACCACGGAAAAAGCCGGCAGGCCGTTGGCAATCTGGACCTGCACATCGATATCGAGCACATCCACACCGTTGAATGCGACGGTCTTTACACGCGCTACCATATGGCGATCCCACCCGAGGATTGTTCCGTCCTGATTGTAAGAGCAATCCACGCATCCATGCCACCCCTTATTTGTGGTGAGGGTTGCCGCAATGGGTTAGGCTCTCACCCGGAGAAGCAGCACATCGGATGGCTAATGGAATCACATGTAACGCCGGATGGTGGCGCAACCTTCTTTGTGGCGGCCAGGGAACCGGGGCACGAAGAATCTGATTTACCCACCTGGGCGAGCGCCGGGTCCGGCTCCGTCCATTTTGATTCAAATCCTGATAAGACGGTTACATGCCAGAACGTGGTGGATGTTCCGGGGGCTTTTCAGTTGCTGAATGTGCTGAGCAACCAGGAATGCGACCGGTTTGTGGAAATCAGCGAAGCATTGGGTTATCACGGCGATGCGCCTGTTTCCCTGCCGCGCAGCATTCGCCACAATTACAACGTCAACTGGATTGTGGACGACAGTATCGATCGCGTCATCTGGGATCGCTGTCACGAACATTTCGGCCCGTCGAGCTTTGATCACCAGCAACCGGTTGGCATTAATGCCCGGTTTCGTTTCTACCGGTATACGGAGGGTGATTACTTCAGTCCTCATACGGATGGTGCTTGGCCCGGTAGCCGGGTCATTGATGGCCGTGTTGTCGCCGATGCCTATGGCGACCGGTTCAGCCAGATGAGTTTTTTGATATTTCTGTCTGATGGTTATGAGGGTGGCCGCACCCTGTTTCAGACGGGTCCACATGTCGTAGCGACCATTCATACGCCCAAAGGCGCAGTGCTGTGTTTCCCCCACGGCATGCACCCGCAGCATTGTGTTCACGCGGGCGAAGAGATCATATCAGGGCAAAAATACATTATCCGTACCGATGTTTTGTATGGTTGAGTGCGGGATTTGGCAGTTGGCGTTGTTGACACTAGGCGTTGTTTCCAAATAGCCTCATGCCCATGAGTGATCGAACCGACCAGTTAGCCCGCATCAAAGACGACCTGGAAGAATACGTGAAAACTCATTGCCCTTGTTCGGCGGACGGAAAGTTCACCGATTTTTCCGGTGAGAAATGCAACGATGCGTTTCTGTTGATACAAGATGCAATGAACGCCCTGACCAGCGAGTCCTGATTTTATTGTGGCAGAAGACGGCATTGGCGGCCTGCGCAATTCATGCGTGGCCCGAAGACTTGGATATATGGGCGAGCCATGGCACGGAATTTCAGCGATATCGTTGCAGACAAGTCAGACGATGAACTGGCTGAAATGCAACACCAACTCAACAGCTTTGTTCCCTTTAAACAGCGGATTATTCTGGCAGAGTTTGAAGCCCGGGAAACACGGTCGCGACAGGACGCCATCATCCGCGAACAAGCCCGCGCCGTCACACGGGAAACACTGGAAGACTGGTTCTGTCAGAATTTTTCTGAACAGGCTGATGAACAGACCAGCGAGCAAACGATTGCGACAACGCTCGGCAGACTGGTTGATGCCGGAAAACTGGAAATTCCTCGCGGCGGTTATCTTGTCACCCATACCAAGAAGGGGATTAACGTCAGGCCAGCCTCAAAAAAACAGAAAAGGGTCAGAAAAAAACCGGGGAAGACAACATAAAAGCCCTGAACCTCGGAGTCGACTTTCAGGCCAACCTGGTTTCGATAGCATCCCAGACCATGCCTGCCAGGTTAACGTTGTCAAATCGACCGATTTCCTGCAGTCCCGTCGGAGATGTAACGTTGATTTCTGTCATGTAGCCACCGATCACATCAATACCCACAAAGATCAGACCGCGCTCCTTCAGGGCCGGACCGATGCGCACACAGATCTCGCGTTCCCGGTCTGTCAGTGTCGATGCCACCGCCCGCCCGCCCACATGCATGTTGGACCGGGCCTCACCCTCAGCCGGGATACGGTTAATTGCCCCCACGGGATCGCCGTCAATCAGGATGATACGCTTGTCGCCCTCACGCACGGCGGCCAGATACTGCTGCACCATGACGGGTTCGCGCGACCCGTTCAGGAACATCTCCAGCAGCGAGTTCATGTTTTCATCGCCGGGCTGCAGATGGAACACACCGGCACCACCATTGCCGTAAAGTGGCTTGATGATGATGTCCTTGTGCGCATCACGGAATGCGGTCACCCGTTCCGGATCGCGGGTTATGAGCGTCGGCGGCATGAGGTCCGGGAACTCCATGACAAACAGCTTTTCCGGCGCATTGCGCACATGGCTCGGGTCAAGCTCCTGCGTTTCACCCAGTGTAAAGTGATCGCCTCTCTCCCGCGTAACGGTCATGATTTCTGCGCGACACAGCACCCGGCCCTGGTCCAGTGACAGGCTTTCCGGCAGATAATGAAACAGCGCATGCCCGCGCTGCTGCGCTTCCAATGCCAGCACAAAGCTGCTGTCACCGTCTATGTCGACCGTGGAAATATGATCCATCTGAATGGCGACTTTCAGGCCCATAGCCCAAGCTCCTCTCGAAAAGGTAGATCTATTTGCTGCGCGGTCGCGTCCGCAGCTCCTGCAACAGTACCGTTGCGGTGTAACGACTGGGGCCGTCCGTATCAAGCCGCAGATACTCTTCCAGCGCCAAAATTGCTTCCGCAACCTGATCAAGACGTAAATGAATCATGCCTGCTTCGCGCCAGAGAGATGCCTCGGCTGGCGAAAACAACAACATGGTATCAATAACTTCCAGAGCCGAATCAAACCGCTGGGCGTGCAGGTGGCGGACCTTCAAGTTGTTTTCGAGACGCATGAGAATGCCCCGGTTTCCCAGAACGCGGTAGTGTGTCGGCGATAGCTCTTCCTCATTGCCCATGGTCAGTTTCAGCATGTCGCGCAGTTCGCGAGTCTCCATAACCATGCCACCATCAAAGGGGTTCAGAATGGCCCGCTCGCCATCAATTTCAATACGGATCATAAAGCGGCCGGGGAAATCAATGCCATCCGCCAGCCATCCTTGTGCACGCGCCACATGAATGTAAATGATTCCCAGCGCGACCGGCAGACCCATACGATCATCAATGACGCGCATAAGGTTGGCAGCATTCAAGTCGTCAAAAGTTGATTCATCGCCTCCATAACCATAACGAGCCCCGAGGATTTTGCTCAGGGCATGCGCGGCGTCGTCGGCATCAGGTTGTTTTCCTACAAACAGTGCAACGTCTTTGCACAAAACATCCAGATGGCGCACATATGCCCCTATAGCTTTCCGCGTCTGATTGATACAGGCAATATCGAGCGCGGCGGACGCAAGGTCAAAACCGGAGTCGTCACAATCACGTAACTCCCTCAGACGGCTCGCAGCCTCGCCGGACGCGGTCTTCAAGTGACCGTGTCCTTAATCCGAACATGGGAAATGACCCGACGTACCCGATCAATACTATGGGCATGAGCGAGCACGCGCTCCAGCTCCTCCTGACTCTGGGCAATGCCAATCAGGTAAACCACAGAATTTACCGTTTCAATGCTGTAATTGATGGACAAAATATCTTTATCGAACGTTAGTTTGGACTGGAGTTGTGTAGATATCCACGCATCGTATGCAAATTCAACAATGCCTTCTTCATTCCGCAACTGTATTTCATTGATGACGTCCTTTACTCCGATAACGGCCCAAGCCATCTTTACGGCGTCGGCTCGCTGTTGCTCCTGATTAACCAGACCTGTCAGCAGTACGCGGCTCTCGTATACCTCAATGCCAACGTTGGTTGTTAGTTCCGAACTGGATTCCAGATAGCTCATCCTGATTTGCGTTGCCAGCTTGGTGTCCTGGGCAGCGCCCTCCACACCGCGCTCCTGATACGCAGCAACGCCGACGGTTGCGCCACTGGCAACCACGAATTCAACGCAACCTGCGAGCGCAATGCCGAGGACCAGAATGGTGGCTGGCCCAAGTAAACAACGTATGGGGCGTATCGATCGTAAGGACATGGTGAACAGGCTCCTTGTTGACAAGCTATATCCAGCGCGAACGAATCGCCTATTTTAATGGCGAGAGTAAGGCACTGGAACCCCTAATGCTGCCAGGCGTTCTGCAGATGATATGGCCAACGCCAGGGCATAATCAATATAGCGTCGAAACGCAGCTCGAAATCGGCGTAACTGACATGATGTTGAATGAAGAATTCCGCCGCCCTCATGATCCGCTTCTGCTGTTTCTTGATGATAGCTTCCCGGGCCTCCCGTTCGATGGCACGCGCCTTGACCTCGACAAACACGATGGTTCTGCCGCGCCGGGCGACGATATCAATTTCACCAACCGGGGTGCGGTATTGTTGCGCCAGAATTCGGTACCCTTTCAGGCGAAGCGTTAATGCAGCATACCGTTCCGCATTCCGGCCTTTGAGCCATGCCCGCCGCCGTTCCGGTGTTGATGCGGATTTATTCATTGGTCCGTTTTGGAAAGTTTCAAGGCACGTTGATAGATGATTTGTCGTGACAGGCCCGTTGTTTCTGTAACGTCACGTACGGCATCCCGTACACTCTGGTCGCCCAGTGCTGTCCGCAGCATGTCATCGATGGTTGCCTGATCCAGCTCAGCCTTCTCCGCCGGCGCACCGACGACGATCATGACCTCGCCCTTTGGTGCTCCTGCTCCCTGGTAATGACCTGCCAGCGTTAACAATGTGCCGCGACGTGTTTCTTCATACATTTTGGAAATTTCACGACTGACCGAGGCATCACGATCACCCAGGACAGCCGCCATGTCATCCAAGCTGGCACCGAGTCGTCTGGCGCTTTCCATAAAAACAAGTGTGGCCGGGACCGCGGATATCTCTTTCAGTGCAGTTTGGCGCGCGCCCGATTTGGCGGGCAGAAACCCTTCAAACAGAAACCTGTCTGTAGGTAATCCGGACAGAACCAGTGCACAAAGTACCGAAGACGCGCCCGGCAATGTTGTTACATTCAGACCTTCATCTATGCAGCCCCGCACCAGTTTGTATCCGGGATCAGACACCAGCGGGGTTCCGGCGTCTGAAACAAGCGCCATGGAATCGCCATTTTTCAGGCGTTCAATCATGCCGGGCCGAACTTTTGCGGCGTTGTACTCGTGGTAGGGAGACAACGGCACCTTGATCCCGTGCAGGGAAAGTAACTTGGCTGTAACGCGCGTATCTTCGCAGGCAACAAACTGAACGGAGGCCAATATGTCCAGCGCCCGCAACGTAATATCTGACGCGTTACCTATTGGCGTGGCCACGACGTAAAGCACGCCTGAATTTGCGGTCTGCGATTTCATGGCAGAACTTTCAGGAGGAAAACGGGATTTTTCACATATTTACTCATCGGTTTACTATGGGACACGGGATAGGTAGGCTGGCGACGATCAAACGTAGCCACAGATGTCCCATCCGTGTATCTGGATTTCATGACGCGCATAACCCTTCCATCTTCATCGAACCTTTTTAGCAGGAACAGGCGTATGTCGTCTGCCCCAGTTTCATCTGGTCCTGTAACGACGACAATCATCATGATAGTCGTGCTCCTGGTTGTGGGCGCGTGCCAGCATTTGCGCGTGCCGGTGGGCTCGTCAACGCCAACAACGACGGGCAGTGGAACCGCAGCGTTACCGCCGGTTTCGGGCCCCAAGTATCCTGAGCCTGAAAACGCAGACACAAATCCCGAGCTGCCCGAAAGTCCGGTGGTCAGCAATTCAGAGGCGGAATGGCGCAAAATGCTGGAGCCATATCTGACGGAAAACGTCGCGCCACTTATCCAGCCCAGTATGCCAGCGACAGTCACCGCACCAGTATTGACACCCATAGGTGGCGATACGGTCAGGGTCGGTATCCTGCTACCGCTCAGTGGCCCCAATGCGCCGCTTGGCACCTCCATGCTCAACGCAGCGCAGATGGCCTTGTTTGATTTTGCTGATTCGGATTTCGAACTGCTACCCCATGATACCGCCGGTCAGCCGGAGCAGGCATCTTTTGCTGCCGCCATGGTGATTGGCGATGGTGCCAGCCTCATGGTCGGGCCGTTGTTATCGCGCTCCACTCACGCCATCGGACCCATATCCCGGGCCGCAGGTATTCCAGTGGTCGCCTTTTCCAGCGACAGCACTGTTGCCGGTGATGGCATCTATTCGCTTGGTTTCCTGCCACGCAACGAGGTTGACAGAGTTACTGCATTCGCCATGAGCAAAGGCCTGCGCCGGTTTGCGGTCCTGGCACCAAGTGACCCTTATGGCGTCGCCGTCGTTGATGCATTCAATGTGGCGCTATCCAGATACGGCGGGACCATTGTACAGACGGCGTACTACGACCGTAGCGGCAGCAATATCGATGCCGTGGTGAAACTGCTGGCCGACTACGACGAGCGCCGGGCCGCGTTGCTCCGGGAACGAAAATTGTTGGATGGCAAGGAAGACGAATTGTCGTTGAATGCACTGAAACGGCTTGATCTTCTCGAGACGCTGGGCGATCTGCCCTACGAAGCCCTGTTGATCGCCGATGGCGGTGATCGACTGCAACAGGTTGCGGCCCTGTTACCTTTCTATGACATTGATCCTCAGAAAGTACAGATACTGGGCACGGGACAGCTTGATGCTCAGGGAATCGGCGCGGAACCGGCATTGGTTGGCGCGTGGTTCGCCGCACCGCCACCGCAGGCGCGGATCAAGTTTCAGCAACGGTATGAACAGACGTATGGTGTCCGCCCACACAGGCTGGCGACCCTGGCTTATGATGCAACGGCGCTGGCAGCCGTCCTGGCGCGAAGCGGAAGCCCCTATCCATTCGCGCCGGAGTCTATGCTGCAATCCAGTGGATTTGCGGGCCGGGACGGCCTGTTTCGTTTTGCGCCTGACGGTACAGCGGACCGCGGCCTCGCCGTACTGCAGGTTCAGCCACGCCAGAATGTGGTTATAGATCCGGCGCCGTCCAGCTTTGCAGCACTTACAAATTAGGGCGCTGGCGATCCAAGAAGCCGCGCGATTACCGCATTGAGTCTGAGCCAGCCCTCGCGGGTGGCCCGCATTCCGTTATCGTCCAATACCAAAAACCCGCCCTCTACAAGCATCGTCAGATTATCCGGATTGAGCGCCTGCTCGAATGTCTGGCCTGTGGCCGCGCGGAAATCATGGCGGGACAAACCGGTGCGTAATCGCAGGCCCATGAGAATAGCTTCGTCAATGCGTTCCTCGGCAGATATAGGCACCGACTTTGCAGTGCCGTGTCCGAACTCAGTGACGTGTTCCATCCAGCGCCGTGGCCCATGAATTCGATAGTGTGATTGCCAACCGCCATCAGGGCTCTTTAACCGACCGTGGGCACCCGGACCAATGCCCACATGATCGCCACTTCGCCAGTACAGCAGGTTATGTTTACACTCTCCGCCGGGGCGGGCGTGGTTGGAAATTTCATAGGCCGACAACCCGGCAGCGTTGAGAATGTCGGCGGTAATATAAAACAGGGACTCTGCCGTGTCTTCCGGCGCGGCGGGGACGTTGTTTCGGGCAAATGGCGTACCGCTTTCGATAGTCAGTTGGTAGACGGACAGATGATCGTCTGCCAATCTGGCAGCTTCCGTTAGTTCCCGTTTCCACTGATCCGGCGTCTGATCTGGCAGGGCGTAAATCATATCGAAGGAGTAACGTGGAAAAATTTTGGCAGCGGCGCTGATCGCCCGGTGGGCAGAGGCAGCATCATGTCGGCGCTCCAGAAACCGCAAGGCCCCATCATCAAAGGACTGCACGCCGATAGATACCCGGTTAACGCCCGCATCCCTGTAGCCCTGGAATCGGCCCGCCTCCGCAGATGACGGGTTGGCTTCCAGCGAAATTTCCACGTCATTGTTTACCGCGAACGCTGTATGAATGGCGTCGAGAACTGCAGCCGTGGTTTCCGGTGGCATAAGAGAAGGTGTGCCGCCGCCAAAAAAAATACTGGTAACAACAGGACGCTCGCCCTGTGAGCCGCCCAAGGTACGAGCTACCCAGTCGATTTCGCTGCAGTAGGCGCGGCGCCAGGCAGCGTGATCGACAGTGTCTGATACATGACTGTTGAAATCACAATAGGGACACTTGGACTCGCAAAACGGCCAGTGCACATAAACACCGAACCCGGGTCCTGATGTCTGGACCGCGCTCATGGCTACGACGGTTGAAAACAGGCGGCGACAAGCTGATTGAAAGCATCGGCGCGATGGCTCATAGCGTGTTTCTGTGCCGGGTCCATCTCGGCAAAGGTTTCATCATATCCATCCGGCACAAATATGGGATCATATCCGAACCCCTGATCGCCTCGCGGCGGCCAGCTCAAAGCGCCATGCACATAACCTTCGAAATTCTCGACATGTCCATCGGGCCAGCACAGGCACAGCGCACAAACAAAATGCGCTTTGCAGGTTTCAAAATCCGCGGTTGCTTCCATAATTTTCTGCATGGCCATGCCAAAGTTTTTGTCAGGCCCGGCCCAACGGGCGGAAAAGATACCCGGCGCACCGCCCAGTACATCCACGCACAACCCGGAGTCATCAGCCAATGCCGGTAGTTGCGAAACTGAGGCCGTGGCGCTTGCCTTGATAATGGCGTTGTCGATGAATGTTTCGCCTGTTTCTTCCGGTTCGGGCAGGTCCATGTCACCGGCACTTGATACATTAACGCCAAAAGGTGCCAGAAGTTCGCGAATCTCTCGCACCTTGCCGGGGTTGTGACTGGCAATGACGATCTGTTTTTCGGTGAAGTGTCGACGCTCGCCCATGATGCCCTGTTTATGATCCGTCTTATGTAAGGTTCAGCGCATCACGTTGCAGGACCGTCAGCTCTTCAATGCCTTTTCGGGCCAGCGACATCATCTGGTCAAA
The DNA here is from genome assembly GCA_021775325.1 of Rhodospirillales bacterium. Classification (GTDB taxonomy): domain Bacteria; phylum Pseudomonadota; class Alphaproteobacteria; order Rhodospirillales; family Casp-alpha2; genus JABJGO01. Next base: position 33,532 of record JAJFID010000298.1, on the reverse strand, counting down.
CTCCGCGGTGCTGAACGGCTCTTCTTCTGCCGTGCCCTGGATCTCAACAATACCGCCGCGCCCCGTCAGCACGAAATTCGAATCCGCCTGGGCGTTGCTGTCTTCCGCATAATCCAGATCAAGTACAGGCGTGCCATTAAAGATACCACAGGAAACAGCTGCCACTTCATCAGTCAGCGGTATGGACTTCAGCAAGCCAACCTTCATCAGGTTTTGCAAGGCCAGATGCAGCGCCACATAGGCACCGGTAATGGATGCCGTCCGCGTCCCGCCGTCAGCCTGAATCACATCACAATCGACCTTGATCTGAATTTCACCAAGCGCCTTAAGGTCCGTTATGGCCCTGAGTGAGCGCCCAATCAGGCGTTGGATTTCCTGGGTGCGACCGGATTGTTTGCCACGTGCCGCCTCGCGATCTGTGCGGGTATGGGTTGATCGCGGCAACATACCATATTCTGCCGTGACCCAACCTTTGCCGCTGTCGCGCAACCAGGGCGGCAGACGTTTGTCCACGCTGGCGTTGCACAGCACGTGGGTATCGCCAAACCTGACCAGACAGGATCCTTCGGCATATTTGCTGAATCCTACTTCCAGACTGATAGCACGTAATGCATCAGGTGCACGACCGGACGGTCTCATACAGGTCTCCATTGAAATTGTGTTCAAGCGCGATATTCAGGCGGAACCTACAGGGCGTGGCGTGTGGCGTAAAGGCCTCAAACGGCTCCTGCACAACGGACCGTCAATCAGGGTCCCGCCGTTCCTTACGCGATCCCGTTTCGTCATATCGGTTGGCCCAGGCGCTGATGACTTCGGCCACGTAATAGGCATCTGCGCGGTTTGTCAGCATGTGGTCTGCGCCGTCAAGTGTGACAAAACTTTTGGGGTGGCGTGCGGCTTCGTAGATATGGCGTGCATTCTCGATCCCTACAGTGCTGTCGATAGGGCTGTGGAATATGAGCAAAGCCTTTTGCAATCCAGCCACACACTTGTCCAGCCGATGGCTCTCGATATCGTCAATGAAGGATTTCTTGATCTTGAATGCCCGGCCGCCGATGGCGACCTCTGCTTCGCCCTCGTCTTCGATCGTGCTCAGGTGGTCAGCGAAATGATGAGCCACGTGTTCCGGCTCCGCAGGTGCGCCAATAGTGCAAACGGCACGCGCTTCCGGAATTTTTCCCGCCGCCGCCAACACTGCGGCACCTCCCAGACTGTGGCCGATCAACATGGCTGGCGCGTCATGATTGTCGCGCAGATAAGCGGCTGCAGCCACCAGGTCATCGACGTTGGACGAAAACGTTGTGTTGGCAAATTCGCCTTCACTTTCGCCGAGGCCGGTGAAGTCAAAACGAAACACGGCAAAACCCCGTAACCATAAAGCTTTGGCGATACGGGCGGCCGCCAGCACATCTTTTGAGCCCGTGAAACAATGCGCAAACAGAATAAATCCACGTGGGACGCGCTCGTCCGGTGTATCGAGGCGGGCCGAGAGCTGGTGTCCATGTTCGTTGGCAAAGGTCAACTTTTCCTGGGTCATAGCCGCTTCATTCCTACCTTGCCCCATTGATGTGCGATGTGTTCATTATGACCACGACGGCATGGTGTATCCAGCACTAGGCGTTTTTCGCGTTTGCCTCCCGATGGAGAATGTAGAGGCCGGCCCCAACGATCAGCGCCAGTCCCGATAACGCAACTGCGGTAGGGACCTCCTGCCAGAATACATATCCCCAGGTTACGGCCCACGGTAATGAGACGTACTCGAATGGCGTGATAATGACGGCTGAGGCAACCATGTAGGCGCGGGACAGCAAATAGAAACCGGTACCCCAGATCAGTCCGCAGAGCGCAATCCAGCCGAAATCCTCCGGTGAAGGCATGACCCAGGCCCGCAACAGGAAATCCAGATCTTCCTGACCGGCCATCAAATATGATCCATCACCAATGCTCAAACCGATGACGCTGCTCAGGGCGATGTAGATGAGGATGCTGTAGAACGCCATGCCAGATGAACTTTCTGTTCCACCCATCAGACGTGTTGTCAGAATGACGCACGCATAACAACATGCAGAGCCAAGAGCAAAAATACTACCCCAGGAAAACTCGCCTGCTTGAGGTTCAGTCATCAGAATCACACCGATAAACCCAACGATCACCGCAAACCATCGATGAATGCCCACGTGCTCCTTGAGCAAAGGCATTGAGAGCGCCGTAACTATCAGAGGTGCGGCGAAAAATATTGTTATGGCGGTTGCCAGTGGCAACGAGGCGATTCCCAGATAGAACAGGGTGTAAGCGGTGAACGCAAAGCAGCCGCGAACGATCTGTAAACCAACCTTGTTTGTTTTAAGCGCCTCGAGGCCACCTTCATACCGGACGATCAGAAGAACCGGTATCAGCGAGGCAAAAGTGCGGATAAAGACAATTTCATGAACGGGGTAATCGCCACTCAGAAAACGTATGACCACGTCCTGCACGGACAGGATGGACACTGCGGCGATCAGACAGACGATGCCGTGAATGGGTGACGGTGTTGCTGTTGTGGCGGGCTCTGCGCCGAAGGCGGGCAGGGGCATCAGGTTTTACTCAATCCTCTGCGGCGGTGAGTTTCGGCAACACATTTCATGATGGTTTGTACCGGCATTTTGAGAGAAGCACGAGTCAATGTAGCGCTAGTTCGGCGGGATCAGCACGAAATTGCCCACGTGTCGTTTTTCAAGGAATTCCCGTTGAGCTTCAGCAATCTGATCGAGGGGATAGGTCTTTGCCACCAACGGACGGATTTCACCGCGTTCTATATACCCAATCAGGTTTGGAAACACGGGTTCATCCCAGGCCGTGCAACCGATCAGACTGAGGTCTTTCAGATAGAAATCCCGCATGTCCATTTCAACCATGGGGCCGCCAATTGCGCCAGACGATGCGTATCTGCCGCCGCGCTTCATCACCTTCAGCAAACTGCCGAAGTTAGCTCCGGCTACGTTATCGATAACCACGTCTACTGATTTTTCGCCGAGCGCCTCAATCACATTGTCATTGCGTTCAATGACCCGGTCAGCGCCCAGTGCCCGAACCGCATCCATCTTTGACTGACCGGCGATTGCCGTGACCGTCGCACCGCGCCGTTTCGCCAACTGAACGACGGCGGAGCCCACACCACCCGATGCGCCTGCTACCAGCACATGGTCGCGATCTGTGACCGCAGCCCTGTGAATCATATTTTCCGCCGTACCGTAGGCGCAGGGAATGGTGGCGAGTTCGTCATCGCGCCAGTCACAGTCAACGGCAAAAACCTCGCTCGCAGGCACTTTCACAAACTGCGCAAATGCGCCGTCAAAGTCCGATGCCATCCAGATATTTTCCAGTGACCCAAACCCATGTGTGCGTATGCTGGCGCGGACCAGCACGCGTGCGCCAAGCATTTTGTCATCACCATCCGGCCCTATATCGGCTACGCTCCCGCAACAATCGGTGCCCTGAATAAACGGAAACGGCGTTTCTGCATTCCAGCCACCGTCTTGTTTGGGAGAGGCTTCTTCTTCCTGTTCCGCCGCAGCTTTTTCCGTATCGGCCGTCACGGAAGAAGAATACCACCCGAGCCGTGTGTTGATTTCAGTGTTGTTGACTCCTGCCGCCAGCACCCTGAGCAGGAACTCACCCGGGCCCGGGACCGGGACTGGAACATCACGATAATCCAGCATGTCATAACCACCGTTGCCCTTTGTCACCACTGCTTTCATGGTGTGTTCAGTGCCTGTTGTATCGAAACGATCAGCCATGAGTATCTCCGGATTACCTATCATCACCCGGAGTATAGGTTCCGGTTTCCGTATTGCCAGCCCCTGCGTTGACGGCCCGCAACTGCAAGACTACATTCCCCGAATGATTACGGACCTTAACGAGCGCTCACGCGACATTTTCCGTCAGATCGTGGATTCTTATCTGGAAACCGGCGATCCTATCGGCTCGCGTACCCTGTCAAACATGCTCAGATCAAAGCTTTCACCCGCCACTGTTCGCAATGTGATGGCGGATTTGGAGGATGCTGGCCTGCTGTATGCACCCCACATGTCCGCAGGTCGCATTCCCACCGATTCCGGCCTGCGATTGTTCGTGGATGGTCTGCTGGAAGTGGGCAACATTACCAACGAAGAACGCGAAAGCATTGAGGGCCAGTGTGCCGCCGTCGGCAACAGCGTGAAGGGCATGCTGGAAGAAGCGTCGTCAGCCCTGTCGGGCCTTTCCGGCTGCGCCGGCCTTGTTATGGCACCAAAGACTGACACGCCCCTGCGCCACATCGAATTTGTCAGCCTGAGTCCAGGCCGCGCCCTTGTGGTCATGGTGACGGAAAACGGCGTTGTGGAAAACCGGGTTATCGAAGCACCGCCGGGCTTGCCGCCGTCATCGCTGGTTGAGGCGACAAACTATCTGGGCACGCGTTTGGTTGGCCGCACCATGTCGGAAGCCTACGATGGTATTATGGCCGAGCTCGAAGACCATCAGGTACAGCTTGATAGCCTGACAGCCAAAGTTGTCGAAAGCGGACTCGCCAGTTGGTCCGGGGATGGCGCCCAAAACGGGACGCTGATTGTGCGCGGACAGGCCAACTTGCTGGAAGACATGTCCGCGCAAGCCGACCTGGAGCACATCCGAACCCTGTTCGATGCACTTGAGCGCAAGGAAACCATGCTGAAAATTCTGTCGCTGGCCGATACTGCCGAGGGCGTTCAGATTTTTATTGGTGCCAGCAACTCATTGTTCAATATGGCGGGCTGTTCGGTAATTGTGAGTCCCTATCAAAACGCCCGTGAAGAGATTGTGGGGGCCATCGGTGTTATAGGCCCCACGCGCATGAACTATGCGCGGATTATACCCATTGTGGATTACACAGCAAAACTGATTGGAAAACTTGTCGGCTGACGATATACAGCCCGACACAGATATTCAGATGCATGGTCAAGGGAGTACAGACCAACGATGTCCCAGATACCCGAGAATATGGAACCCGAGGAAACCTCTGCTGATTCTGTCGAGGTGGAACAACTTGCGAACGATGATACTGTTGCAGACGCGGCCGACAGTCCAGCGGTCGAGGATTCCGGTGGCGAAAACAACCCCGACGGCGACGAAAAAGTCACGTTTGCGTTGGATGGTGATGACACCAGCACGCCGGAAGCCGATATCGCGCGTCTGGAGGCGGAACTTGCCTCCAGTCATGACAAATTGCTGCGGGCTGTGGCTGAAACTGAAAACGTCCGTCGTCGCGCACAAAGAGATAAGGAAGATACAGCCAGATACGCCGTTTCAAACTTTTCCCGCGATTTGTTGAGCGTCGTCGATAACCTGCGTCGGGCGCTCGATAGCGTGGATGCCGAGACGCGTAAGGAAAATCCAGCCTTGGAAAATCTGATGATTGGTGTGGAAATGACCGAACGTGAGTTGCTAACCGCGTTCGAGCGCAACAACATCCGGCGCATGGAAACAATCGGACAGAAGTTTGATCCTAATTTTCACGAAGCCATGTTTGAGTACGATGACCCGGATCAGCCGGCAAAGACAATCGGCCAGGAGATCGAGGCAGGGTACATGTTGCATGACCGCGCCCTGCGTCCGGCCAAGGTCGGTATCACAAAAGGCGGGCCAAAGTCCGATGCTGCCGGTCAGGACGAGGCGCCTGTGGCACCGGAAGAGCCAGCAGATTCATCCGCTGGGTCAACGGCTTACGATCCACGTTCCGGAGCGCCCGGCGAGCAATTTGACGAGGAATTGTAACCGGACGCACGCCATACGTCGAAAAACCGTTGAGGGTTTCAAAAAAATATCCATGTTTTCAGCATGGTTTCGGTTGCGAAGCAGCGTACATCCACATATATAACGCCCCGGAAAGACGCACTTTTTAGTGCAAACAACACTGAACCGTCAATTGTGGCTAAGCCATACCAATTAGTCCGCCGCATTTGATCAGGGGCCCGGAACCGGCAGCGCTCGTTGAGGCTGTTAACCGTTCAACGGAAAAGGGTCGCCGCAAGGAAAGGAAATGTTATGAGTAAAGTAATCGGTATCGATCTGGGAACCACCAATTCCTGTATGGCCATCATGGATGGTCAGGACGCCAAGGTTATTGAGAATGCGGAAGGCGCGCGTACAACGCCGTCCATGGTTGCATTTTCTGATGGCGATGAGCGTATTGTTGGTCAACCTGCCAAGCGTCAGGCCGTAACCAACCCTGAAAACACCCTGTTCGCCATTTAGCGCCTGATTGGTCGTCGTTTTGATGATCCCATCACCAAGAAAGACCAGAAAGTCGTTCCTTACAAGATTGTGGAAGGCGACAACGGCGACGCCTGGGTTGAGGTCGAGGGTGAAAAGTACTCCCCTTCCCAGATTTCAAGCTTCATTCTGCGGAAGATGAAGGAAACGGCCGAAGGTTATTTGGGCGAAGATGTTAACCAGGCGGTGATTACCGTACCGGCGTATTTTAACGACTCTCAGCGTCAGGCTACCAAGGACGCAGGCAAGATCGCCGGACTTGAAGTGCTGCGTATAATTAATGAGCCGACCGCTGCTGCGCTGGCCTATGGCCTGGAAAAGAACGAAAGCGGCATCATTGCTGTTTATGATCTTGGTGGTGGCACGTTTGACGTTTCCGTACTGGAAATCGGCGACGGCGTGTTCGAAGTAAAATCCACCAACGGTGACACCTTCCTGGGCGGTGAAGATTTTGACAACCGCATCGTCGATTATCTTGCCGACGAATTCAAAAAGGAAAACACCGTTGATCTGCGGGATGACAAGTTGGCCCTGCAGCGTCTGAAGGAAGCCGCAGAAAAAGCCAAGATTGAACTGTCATCCACCATGCAGACGGAAGTCAATCTGCCGTTTATCACGGCTGACCAGAGTGGCCCGAAGCACCTCAACATCAAGCTGACCCGCGCCAAGCTGGAAGCTCTCGTCGAAGACCTGATCGCGCGTACGGTTGATCCCTGCAAGAAGGCACTGAAAGACGCCGGATTGTCAGCAGGCGAGATTGACGAAGTTATTCTGGTCGGCGGTATGACTCGTATGCCCAAGGTCATTGAAACTGTTAAGGAATTCTTTGGTCGCGAACCGCACAAAGGCGTTAACCCGGACGAAGTTGTGGCCGTTGGTGCCGCTATTCAGGGCGGTGTGCTGAAGGGCGACGTTAAAGACGTATTGCTGCTTGATGTAACACCGCTGTCGCTGGGCATCGAAACGCTGGGCGGCGTGTTCACGCGTCTGATCGAGCGCAACACGACGATCCCGACCCGCAAAAGCCAGACGTTCTCGACCGCGGAAGACAACCAGACGGCTGTGACCATCCGGGTGTTCCAGGGCGAGCGTGAGATGGCTGCGGACAACAAGATTCTGGGCCAGTTTGACCTGATCGGCATTCCACCGTCCGCGCGCGGCGTGCCCCAGATCGAAGTGACATTCGACATTGACGCCAATGGTCTGGTCAATGTATCTGCCAAGGACAAGGCGACAGGTAAAGAACAGCAGATCCGGATTCAGGCTTCTGGTGGACTGTCTGATGACGACATTGAACAAATGGTCCAGGACGCCGAGATCAATGCGGACTCCGATAAAGAGCGCCGCGAACTGGTCGAGGCCCAGAATCAGTCAGAATCCCTGTTGCACATGTGTGAGAAAAACCTGTCCGAGCACGGCGACAAGGTCTCCGACGAAGACCGCAAGGCGATTGAAGATGCTATTGCGGCGCTGAAGGAAGCCCGTGAAGGTGACAGCGCCGAGGACATCAATGCCAAGGCCGAGGCATTAACCCAGGCATCCATGAAACTGGGCGAAGCCATGTACAAGGCCGAGCAGGAAGAAGGCGCTGCCGGCGGCCCCGATATGGGCGACATGGGCGGAGCTGGCGAATCCAGTGAATCAGAGGCCGGGGACGAAGCCACGGTTGTGGACGCGGACTTCGAAGAAGTCGACCCGGACCACGATGAAGGCAAGAAGGGCGAATAATCGCCCTTCTCGCGTTTTCCGAGCTTTCACTGGACACACAGGGGTAACGATTCATGGCCAAGGATGACTACTACGACATCCTGGGAGTGGGCAAAGATGCCGACAATGGCGAGCTGAAAAAGTCATATCGCAAGCTGGCCATGCAGTACCACCCGGATCGTAACCCTGACGATTCCGAAGCGGAACGCAAATTCAAGGAACTGAACGAAGCCTATGACGTCCTGAAGGACGATCAGAAGCGCGCGGCCTACGACCGGTTTGGACATGCCGCCTTCGAGAATGGCGGCGGTGGACAAGGTGCGGGCGGCTTCGGCGGCTTTAGCGGCGGCTTCGGAGACATTTTCGAAGAAATGTTCGGCGAGGCGGGCGGTGGTCGACGAGGGCCCAGCGTCAGCCAGGGCTCGGATCTGCGCTTCAATATGGAAATCAGCCTAGAAGACGCTTTCAAGGGCAAAAAGACAGATATTCGCGTTCCCACCTCAGTACCCTGCGATCCCTGTAAAGGATCGGGAGCAGCGGAAGGCAAGGCTCCCGCCACTTGCGGCACCTGTCACGGTGCCGGCCGGGTTCGGGCACAATCCGGATTTTTCACTGTGGAACGGACCTGTCCTTCCTGTGGCGGTCAGGGCCAGGTCATAAAAGACCCGTGCCGTACCTGTGGTGGAGCCGGGCGCGTGCAGAAGGAAAAGAATCTGTCAGTTACGATTCCCGAGGGCGTCGAGGATGGAACCCGTATCCGTCTGTCAGGAGAAGGCGAGGCAGGACTGCGTGGCGGACCTGCAGGCGATCTCTATATCTTTATCTCCATCAAATCCCATCGTCTGTTCCAGCGTGACAGCGCCAACATCCATTGTCGTGTGCCTATTCCCATGACCACGGCGGCACTTGGCGGCATGGTCGAGGTGCCGACAGTGGACGGCAAACGTGCTCGGGTGACAATTCCGGAAGGCACCACCACCGGTCACCAGTTCAGGCTGAAAGACAAGGGCATGACCATTCTGCGTTCCCGGGCGCGCGGCGATATGTTTGTCCAGGTATTTGTTGAAACGCCGCAGAAGCTGACGAAAAAGCAGAAAGATATTCTCGCGGAGTTCGACAAGGCGGGCAAAAACGACAAGACCCACAATCCCGAATCCCATGGGTTTATTTCCAAGGTCAAAGAATTCTGGGACGACCTGACGGAGTAAGATGTCCGTCATCATCTGTTCCTCGGGACCACCGCTACCTACATTGACCACCTGCTTCCGAATTCCTGACTGGATAATTCGCCATCAATTTCCTATGACTTGAAGTCCGCTGGCTGGTTACGAGGAGTATGGGCATGAAAATTGGTGTGGTCGGGTGTGCTGGTCGTATGGGCCGTATGCTGATGGAAACGATTTTATCCACTGATGGTACGGCGCTCGCGGGCGGTACGGAACACACGGGTAACGATGCTGTTGGTCGAGATGCCGGATCCCTGTTCGGTCACGGCGACACTGGCACTCTTGTTGGTGACGATCCTAAAGCCTTGTTTGATGTGTGCGATACGGTGATTGATTTCACGGTACCTATGGCCACGGTCATGCATGCGCGACTGGCTGCTGATACGGGCACCGCACTGATTGTCGGCACCACGGGCATGGATGCAGACCAGTTGGCGCAACTGGAAGCGGCGGCCAAACAGACGGTTGTTGTTCGTGCCGGCAACATGAGTGTCGGTATTAACATGCTGATGGGCCTGGTCGAACAGGTCAGCGGCGTTTTGGGGGAGAACTTCGATATTGAGGTCGTTGAAATGCACCACCGCCACAAGGTGGATGCCCCGTCCGGTACTGCGTTGATGCTCGGAGAGGCTGCCGCTACCGGGCGCGGCGTCGATCTGGGCGACGTTTCCCAACGGGTTCGCGATGGTCACACCGGGCCGCGAAAATCCGGCGATATCGGATTTGCCGCGTTACGCGGCGGCGATGTGGTGGGTGACCACACGGTGATTTTTGCAGGCGAAGGTGAACGTATCGAGATCGCTCATAAAGCATCATCTCGTACGATTTATGCCAATGGTGCCATTCGCGCGGCATTGTGGACGGCCGGACGTGAGCCGGGCCTCTACTCCATGAAGGACGTGCTGGGTTTTTCCTAGGCCCGCTGCAACAGGGAAACCTGTGCCAATTCCTGACGCAAGGTCGTCGCAAGTCCCGCCTTTTCTTCCGTACTCAGGAAGCTGCCGATATCGAATGCACGATCACGTAGCCGCAGCTCCAACCTGTTGCGATGTTCGTCCAGCTCCTCAAGATGCACACGTAACCAGTGGGGGTCCAACTGCCAGGATCGTTGCCTGCCCCAGTGGTCGTTTCGCTTGATTGTCAGTACCTGGTGGCTCAGCTCTATGATTTCGCGAGACCGGCCGACCCAGTGGTGATACCGCAGGAACACGGCAAGCAGAACCACATCCAGCCCCAGGAAGCCCGACACGGGCCAGGCTCCGATAATGGCAAACACAACGCTGGCAGGAATGGAAACGATCGCAAACACTAGAATAACCGTGTTCAGGTGCGCTCGTGTGGTGCTGCGCCGTGGTTTCAGCACAGTCCGAAACAGGACGCCCGTGTTTTCATCTGCGTATTCATAACCTTGGGCCATACATCAAGAGTGCCAAATTCCGGCAAACCTTGCAAATCATGCCTGCACTTGGCACAGTAACACATGGTCAAAATTGCCGATATTGACGAGTTTTATCGCCGCCTCGCCCAGATCAATCCCAATCCTACCAGTGATCTAAACTGGACCAATCCCTATACGTTGGTTGTGGCCGTGGCGCTTTCGGCGCAGGCCACGGATGTGGGCGTGAACAAGGCAACGGGACCCTTGTTTCAGGCTGTGGATACGCCAGCAAAGATGGTGGCGTTGGGGGAGTCAAAACTAAAGGACTACATCAAGACCATCGGCCTCTATAACACCAAGGCCAAGAACGTCATCAAGCTGTCGCAGATGCTTATTGACGAACATGATGGCGAAATCCCGGCTGACAGGGCGGCGCTTGAAGCGCTGCCCGGCGTTGGCCGCAAGACGGCTAACGTTGTACTGAACGTGGCCTTTGGTGAGCCAACCATTGCCGTCGATACACACGTCTTCCGGGTCAGCAATCGCACCGGTCTGGCACCGGGCAAAAATCCGCTGGAAGTGGAGAAAAAGCTTCTCAAGCGTACGCCTGAAAAATGGGGTCTGCACGCTCATCACTGGCTGATCCTGCACGGGCGATATACCTGCAAGGCCCGCAAACCTGACTGCATGTCCTGTGCTGTTATCGAGTTTTGCAAGTACAAGGCCAAAACGACGCTTTGATCCAGGTTTGATAGAATCTCCCAGGCGCGTGATATTGCGGCGGCCTGTTTCGTTTACAAACAGCAACCGGGGCTCCTGAAAGAACCCCGGTATACGTCGCCCGTTTCACCAGCATTTACGCACTGTGTATGGCTAGAGACCTCAAATCATGCCTAACCGCATCGCAATGCCATCCCCGTAGGCCTGGTCGGCTTTCCGGAAATATCCGATCTGTCGTTCCAGAATGTCGCTCGGCACGCCGTCCATGGCACCGGCGATGGTGTCCATCAGGCGGCCCTGCTCATCTGCAGGCATGATCCTGAACAGATTGCCCGCCTGGGTGAAGTCGTCGTTGCCGACCTGGTGGTCATATCGATAGGCATAACCCGAGATGGCAAGTGGTGGCTCTTTGACAGATGGATTCTCGACGGGCCCGCCGAAGCTGTTAGGTTCGTAATTCACTGCCCCGCCACCATTGTCGTCGAACCGCATGGCACCATCGCGCTGATAATTCTGTACCGGACAACGCGCAGCGTTCACCCGCAGGTGCTGGTGATTGGCACCAATGCGATATCGCTGGGCATCCCCGTAAGACAGAACACGCATCTGCAATACTTTGTCGGGGCTATGACCAATCCCGGGTACAATGTTGGCCGGTGTGAAAGCGGCTTGCTCGACTTCGGCAAAGTAATTCTCCGGATTTCGGTTGAGCTCCATGGTTCCCACATCAATCAGGGGGAACTCGCTGTGCGGCCAGACCTTGGTCAGGTCAAACGGATTGTAGGACGTTTGTTCGGCTTGTGCTTCTGTCATGACTTGTACTTTCAGTTTCCATTTTGGGAAGTTGCCACTGTCGATGGCTTCGACCAGGTCGCGCTGATGGCTTTCACGGTCATTGCCAACGATTTCAGCGACGCGCGAGTTCGCGTTAACTTTCTGGCCCTGCTCCGTCTTGAAATGGAACTTCACCCAAAAACGCTCACCCTCGGCGTTGATCAGGCTGTAGGTATGCGAGCCGTACCCATTCATGTGGCGGTAAGATGCGGGCTGACCGCGATCCGACATCAGAATGGTGATCTGATGCAGCGCCTCCGGGGCATGTGACCAGAAGTCCCATTGCATTGCACTCGAGCGCAGGTTCGTTCTGGGATCACGTTTCTGACTGTGGATGAAATCCATAAATTTGTACGGATCGCGAATAAAAAACACCGGTGTATTGTTGCCGACAATGTCCCAGTTGCCTTCCTCGGTGTAGAACTTCACCGCGAAGCCGCGCACGTCACGCTCTGCATCTGCAGCGCCCTTTTCTCCGGCAACTGTCGAAAACCGCAGAAAGCATTCAGTTTTCTGTCCGACTTCAAACACTTTGGCTTTGGTATATTTGGTAATGTCGCCTGTTATGGTCAGTTGGCCATAAGCACCTGATCCTTTGGCATGGACAATACGTTCTGGGATGCGCTCGCGATTGAAGTGCGCGTGCTTTTCAAACAGTTGCCAGTCCTGCGCCAGCAATGGACCTCTCGGTCCGGCGGTCATGCTGTTCTGGTTGTCAGATATAGGGCTGCCATTTGCAGCCGTCATGTAAGGGCATTTACTCATTGGATCGTTTCCTTGTTGCTCAGATGTTGGTGACGTTGACATCACAAAGCTAGCAACGGGCTATTAATCAGTAAAATCGATTGATATTATCAGTGTGATCGGCAATCCTTATCATACAATTTGAATGGGGATGATAAATGAATATTCGGGATCTGCGATATGTGGTTGCTGTGGCTGACGAAGGGCATTTTGGAAGGGCGGCGATCTCGTGCAATGTAAGCCAGCCGGCACTGAGTGGACAAATCCGCAAGCTGGAGGGTTTTCTTGGCGTCACGCTGTTCGAAAGAACGAACCGGACCGTTCAGATAACCCCGATTGGACACCAGATCGTATCGCAGGCACGTCAACTGATCACTCTGTCAGATGAGATTGTAGCTGCTGCACAGTCAGCGAAATCCCCGCTCTCCGGAAAATTCAAACTTGGCATGATTCCGACAATCGGGCCCTATTTGTCGCCCCTGATTTTGTCGACGATCCGTCGCGAACTGCCCGATTTATCATTGACGTTGATCGAGGATTTAACGGTAAATCTTGAGAGCCGCGTTGTAAGCGGGGAACTGGATGGTGCGATTATCGCAACGGAGCGGGTTGAATCGAACGTGATTGAAATCCCGCTGTATGAGGAACCATTCTGGATCGTCATTCCCGGCAAACACCGGCTCGCGAAACAAGATACGGTGAGTATCGACGAGATTTCGCACGGCGAGCTTCTGCTGTTGTCTGACGGACATTGCCTTCGCGATCAGGTACTGGATGTGTGCCATGTCAATACCGGTGCCGACAATACGAACACCATGGAAACGAGCATGGAAACCCTGTTGTCTCTCGTTGCCTCCGGCGAGGGCGTCACGTTGGCTCCGGCCCTGATCATGTCTTCGTCTGACCGGAAAGACAGAAACGTTGTGATGCGCCGTGAAACGTCGGCCACGGCAGGCAGAGACGTACGCCTCATTTCCAGAGCCTCTTTCCCTCGAACAGAATTACTGAGCCGACTCGCGTCGATTGTTCGTGAAAATGTGCCGAAATCAAAGGTTACTGTCCTGGATAGCGCAGTTCCATTGACCATGCACTCAACGAAAACGCTTGAATCAGAAAACTGCCCTCCCATATAAACCAACAGGCGGTGTATTCTTTGGAACTGACAGCAACACGTGTCAACAATGAGTGGCGACCGCGGGGTGCGTCTTCAATCCGTGCCAGAAGCTGATGGCCCACGGATTAACAAGTATCCGTGTGAGAACGACATTTTCTTGGGTGAAAGGCCAGAACATGAGATTTGAAAAAAACCTGCACATAGTTGACCGCACGGCGCGCGCAATCGTCGGGGTTGCTTGTTTTTACGTTGGATTCATTGATCCGGTAATGATTGAAAACGATATTGTTTCCGTTCTGGTAGGCCTGTTTGGTGTAGTAAATCTGGGCGCGGCCCTTTTCTCACATTGTCCCGCCTATAGCCTGGCGGGAATCAGCACATGCCGCAACGAGGACTAACATCGTTAAGAGTACGTCTTGTACTCTCAGCGTTTGCGTTCAGTATTACAGGCATCCTTTTTGTCGGCTTTATTACATACAACAGCAGCGCGAATCTCAATTCCTCAGACCTGAGGCATATGTTTGCAACCGTCGCAAATCCAGTTCTGACGAATCATTCTGGCGATGACGTTGATGGCCGGGAATGGGACGCCTGGCTTGCCAATCAAAAGCTCTTGGTCGCATCAGAATTCTCAGCAATTCTGTTTGACCAGAACGAATCAATTGTTGCGGTAGCAGATGGCGACAAATCGGAAGCAATCGTTGAATACTTCCAGAATCGAGCCGAAGCTTTGCCCGCGCTTGGAGCGGACCCCGCTCCCCTTGAAATCCATGGAAATGAACTGCTGTGGGACCGGTATGAAATCACCAATAGCAATTACTCGCTCGCGGTGTTCTACAATTTGCCCACTGACAGGTTCAGCCGTATCTTCCGGCAATTGGTCCTGCCGACCTCTATTGCTGGCGGAATCGCTTTGTGGGCGTCTCTTTGGGCAGCAGTCATCCTCAGCAATCTGCTGGCAACCACACGCCAGAAAGAATTCGATGCAGCCCAGAATGAATTGGAGCGCCGGGTTGTCGAGCGCACGTCCCAACTGGAGCATGAAATCGGCGAGCGCACACGGGCCGAGGACAATTTACGCAAATCCCGCGATGAGCTGGAGCTCCGGGTCGCAGAACGAACAAGAGCACTGAATGAAAGCGAAGCGCGTTTAAATCGTGCAGCAAAGCTGGCCAAAGTGGGGCATTGGGTCTGGGACTTGGTCGAAAATCGCACCGTGTTCTGTTCAGAGCTCAACGCCGAGATTTACGGCCTAACCGTCGAAGAATACAACAGGTTGTCAATATCGTCTGATGGCCTCCGCAATAGTGTGCACCCACACGATCGCGACGCGTACTTTGAAACAATTCGGAAAGCAAACAACGCAAAGTCAGGATATGAGTGCCAGATGCGGGTGCTTGGTTCCAACGATAAAATCGTGCATGTCAAAGAGATCGGAGAACCGGTCTTCGATGGTCAGGGAAATCACATCCAGACAGTCGGCGTCACAATGGACATTTCAGAAGTCAGTCAGGCAGAGCACGCCCTCAAGGTTTCTGACAAGCGGTTTCAGGACCTGATTGAAGGGTCCGTCCAAGGCGTCATGATTCATGATGGCACCAAAATTCATTTCGCCAACAAATCATACGCCAGTGTGTTTGGTTATGATGAAGTCAGCGAGTTTTTAAACTTGGGATCTCCCCGGTCCCACGTTGCGCCCCACGAAATTGACAGGTTGAAAAGTTACTCGGAAAACCGTCTCAAGGGCCTGGAAGTCCCCGATACCTATGAATTCGAGGGTGTTCGAAAAGACGGCACGCCCGTCTGGTTGGAAAACCGCGTACAGATGATTACCTGGGACGAAAAACCTGCAGTGCAGTTGACGATCATGGATGTCACAAAACGCAAGAAACTTGACCGACTGAAAGACGAGTTCGTTTCAACGGTCAGCCATGAACTGCGCACGCCACTGACATCTGCGAAAGGTTCGTTAGGCCTGCTGGTCAACAATCTCCAGGAAGAGCTTTCCGATGGCGCGCATTCACTTGTCAAGATTGCCTATCGAAACACAAACAGGGTCATTGAACTGGTCAACGATATTTTGGACATGGAGAAAATCGCCTCAGGTGAGATTGAGTACGATTTTCAACCGTATAACCTGTCCGATCTTGTGGAAGCCGCAATAGACGATTATCGGGGGCTGGTCGTCGAGTACGGGGACAGGGAGTTTATCAGCGATCTAAATCGCGAGGTCATTGTCAACGGCGATGTGAACCGGCTTACTCAGGTTGTTGCAAATCTACTTTCCAATGCGATCAAGTTTTCGGCCGCAGGCACGGAAATCAGAATCGCTGTTTCCCGTAAAGGTGATAACGCGCGCGTGGCAGTCTCCGACTGCGGCGAGGGGATTGCTGCGGAGCACAGAGACTACGTATTTGAACGATTTACCCAGATTGATGGTTCCGACAAGCGTCAAACCGGTGGATCAGGGCTTGGGCTGAATATTTCCCGGGCGATAATTGAACAGCACGGCGGTAATATATCGTTCGAGTCCGTTCAGGGAGAGGGGAGCACATTTTTCTTTGATATCCCTGCCATAGACCCAAGAGCCCAGGATAGAGACTTTGAAAACCAATCATAGAACATCTGTCTTGATCCGCACTGTTGCACATGGGCCATTCGCGCACGAAATCATCCGTTATCCTGTGGCCTCTCCCATGCTCAGAATGATCTCGCGAAGGCAGTCTTCTTTTTCGCTGGCACTGTGACCCGTTTCTCGGAATTCGATGTGGTCGACCAGATAGCTGCCCGCTACGTCCTCATATAAAAACAGGTCGAGTACGCAGGCATCCGTATGGTATTGCCATAACTCGGCTGGTGGATCGCGACGCAAAAATGTTGGCGCGCCGAAAAGGCCTTCAAGACCGGCCTCGCTGTAACCCATGAGAGACCCTGGATCAGGAACGGGAATTGGCGGCGGGGGTGGTGGCGGAACATCTGGTTCTGAGGGTGGCAGGGCAGCAACCTCCTGCACCACCTCGGCCTGTACCTCTGGTTCCGTGGTCTCGGGTGGTGATTCGACAACGGGTTCTTCGGTCACAAACTGGCAGGCGCCGAGAAACAGCGCCAAAACGACAACCGGAACACAATGCCGGAATGTCCTCAAGAGCTGCTCTGCTCGGTAAGCGTTTGCATTTCACCACTGATGGATCCGCCTGGCTCGATAACAATGGAACCGTAACGCACTGACCCGGTGATGGATCCGCCATCCTTGATGGTCAGGCGGTTATGGGCGGTCAGTTCGCCTTCGAAGCGGCCGCCAATGACTGCTTCGTCCACATCGGCCTTACCCTTGAAAACACCGACTGGTGCAACTTCCAGCAAGCGCGCCTTGGACAAATCCACATCTTCCACCTCACCTTCCAGCGACAGCCGGTCACAGGACGAAATCTTGCCGCCCTTGAGCTTGACCTCGCGTCCAATGACCAGACGATTGGGCTCAATGGCTTCAGGCGCAGTCTGGGAACCGGCCACGCCTGACACGTTGCCCGGAACGCCACCTCGTGACGGAACATCGGGGTGGAATGTTGATCGGGCAGCGCCCGGCGACGATGCGTTCGATGTGGCAAACGGGGTCAATGGCGGCGCGGCTGAGTCGTCAACGCCCGCGCTCATGGTGCCGGTTTCCTTTTTATCGTCCATTGATATCTTCTCCTTATGGCCGGTCACCGGCACCAACGTTACTCAGGCAGCTATAACTTCATTCGTGGCCGCTCGCCAGTCTTCAAACAAATGAACCATTGCTGCGGTTGCAATGATTGGCGTCAACAGGTTGATCACCGGAATTGTCAGCATGAACGCGATACCAACCCCGACAAAAAACAGGGCACCCTGACGTTGTTTCCGTAACCGTCTTGCACTGGCTGCATCAATACGTCGCAGGGCCACCAACTCAAAATACTCTCTACCCAGAAGATACCCGTTCACGGCGTAGAAGACAAAAGGGAATACGGGGCCAAGGATCAAAAACGGCAACAACAGTAAATTGAGTGTAACGAGTGCCGCCAAAAATTTAAGTGCACCAACCACGGCTTCACCCATGGTCTGGCCATCGGCAACACCCAGGCCGGGATAATGACGTGCCTCGACGGCCACAGCTACGTCATCAAGAAACAGGGCCACGATCGCGCTGACAATCCCCGGAAAAAGAAACCAGGTCAGAATAAGGGTCGCCAGACCACCCAGTAAATCAATGGCCGTTTCCAGCCATCCCCAGGTAAAAAACGCGGTGTTGGTCAGCAGATATCCAGTCACGAACCATACGGCAATGAAAACACCGATCGCCGCAGCAATACTCAGCATCAACGTTTTTTGTATGGCACGGTCATTCAGTTGGGCAATGGCTTTACCAAACGCGCTGAACATTAATGACTCCTTTGCAAATTCTGCCTACTGTTTATCCATGGCTTCCGTCCGGGGCAAGCCGCATTCTGCTGTCAAATAGCAGACTTGAGGCTGGCGATGTGGTCGTTATACTGCGCGCCACTGATTCGAAGCATCTCAAACATTGTATATAGTACGATTTCAAGCGAGCGGGAGGCCAGATTGGGCAACAAACGGTTTCATGTGGTAGGCATCGGTAATGCCATCGTCGATGTGTTGGCAAAGACAGATGACGCATTCCTTGAAAGCAACGATATGACCAAGGGCGGCATGACGCTCATCGACGAGATTATGGCCGGTACCCTGTACGGTAAAATGCGTGCGCCTATGGAGCAATCAGGCGGTTCCGCCGCCAATACCATCGCCGCCATGGCGTCACTGGGTTCCGACTGTGCTTTCATCGGCAAGGTCTGCGATGATTTACTTGGCGAACGCTTTACCGACGCGATACGGGATATCGGTGTAACTTTTGAGACTCCACCAGCCCGGGACACCACATCCACGGCCCGGTGCCTTATTTTTGTTACCCCCGATGCCCAGCGTACCATGCTGACCTATCTGGGCACATGTGTGGAACTGGGGCCCCGGGACATTGATCCCGAGATTATCGCCGATTCTCAGATTACCTATCTGGAAGGTTATCTGTGGGATCCGCCCGAAGCCAAGGAAGCCTTTATCCGTGCCGCTGATATTGCCCACCAATCCGGCAACAAGGTATCTCTCAGTCTGTCTGACGCATTTTGTGTGGACCGGCACCGGGATGATTTCCTTCAGTTGTTGGAGGGCCACGTGGATATTCTGTTCGCCAATGAGCAGGAAATCACCTCGCTGTATCAGGTGGATGAGTTTGATGAAGCCCTGCAGTATGTACGTGGACATTGCGAGATTGCCGCCCTGACCCGCAGCGAAAAGGGTTCGGTCGTTGTTTCCGGCGACGAAATTCATGTGATTGATGCGGAGCCGGACGTAACAGTGGTTGACACAACCGGGGCCGGTGATGCATATGCCGCAGGCTTTCTTTATGGCCTGACCCATCATCTGGGTCTGCGTGATGCCGCCCATGTGGGCAGCGTGGCAGCAGCCGAGGTGATCAGCCATATGGGAGCCCGTCCGGCAGAGCCTTTGGGCAGCCTGATCGAGCATAAGCTCGACTTCAAGAACTAGATTTTTCACGATGGTTCAGGCCTGTTAACCCTGCCCTTCGTCCATAGCCGGCTCCGAATGCTGGCACACTGAGCAGGTACAATGACACAGTTACGAAATATCGCGATTATCGCGCACGTCGATCACGGCAAAACCACACTGGTGGATCAGTTGCTTCGCCAGAGTGGCGCATTCCGCGATAACCAGCAGGTCGCCGAACGGGCCATGGACAGCAATGACCTGGAGCGCGAGCGCGGCATTACCATTCTGGCCAAATGCACGTCCGTCGAACGCGACGGCGTGCGCATCAATATTGTGGATACACCCGGTCACGCCGATTTTGGCGGCGAGGTGGAACGCATCCTCAGCATGGTGGACGGTGTGCTGCTGCTTGTGGATGCCGCCGAAGGTGCCATGCCACAGACCAAATTTGTGACCACCAAAGCCCTGCAGATCGGCCTCAAGCCCATCCTTGTCATTAACAAGGTGGACAAACCCGACGCCCGTCCGTTCGAGGTCCAGGACGAGGTGTTCGATCTGTTCTCCGTGCTCGATGCATCTGATGAGCAACTGGACTTCCCCACCGTGTTCGCATCCGCCAAACAGGGCTGGGCCGCCATGGAGCCGGACGACGAAACAGACAACATGGATGTGCTGTTCGACGTTATTCTGAACCACGTGCAGCCACCCGTAGAAGAAGCCACCGGGCCGTTCTCCATGCTTGTAACCATGCTGGATGCCAACCCCTTTCTGGGGCGTGTGCTCACCGGCCGGATTCATTCCGGCACCGTTAAGGTCAACACACCGGTCAGGGCCCTGAGCCGGGATGGCACGGTAATCGAGACAGGCCGCATTTCAAAGTTGCTGTCGTTCCGAGATCTGGAACGCGTACCGGTTGACGAAGCCGGTGCCGGTGATCTGGTCGCCATTGCCGGTCTGACCAAGGCCACGGTGGCCGACACCCTGTGTGATCCCGCGGTGACGGAGGCGCTGGCCGCCACGCCCATTGATCCGCCGACGCTGGCCATGACATTTTCGGTTAACGATTCACCGCTGGCGGGCACCGAGGGCACCAAAGTCACGTCCCGTGTGATCCGTGACCGTCTGCTGCGCGAAGCCGAAGGCAACGTCGCCATCCGCATTACCGAAACCGACAGCAAGGATGCTTTCGATGTGGCTGGTCGTGGCGAGTTGCAGCTTGGCGTGCTGATCGAGACCATGCGCCGCGAAGGTTTTGAGCTGTCAGTCAGCCGACCCCGCGTGCTGTTCATGGACGATCCCGAAACCGGCAAGCTCATGGAGCCGGTGGAAGAAGCGGTTGTCGATGTGGACGAGGAATACGCCGGTGTTGTTGTTGAAAGCATGAGCACCCGCAAGGCCGAGATGCAGGAAATGCGTCCGGTTGGCGGCGGCAAGGTGCGGATTACGTTTCTGGCACCCTCACGCGGCCTGATCGGCTATCACGGCCAGTTCCTCACGGAAACCCGCGGTACCGGCATTATGAACCGGGTCTTTCACAGCTATGTTGAAACCAAGGGCGCCATCGCCGGGCGGCGTAATGGCGTGCTGATTTCCAATTCGCCCGGCAAGACCGTTGCCTACAGCCTGTGGAACCTGGAAGAGCGCGGCACCATGTTTGTGGGCTCAGGCGCCAAGGCCTACGCGGGTATGATCATCGGCGAAAACAACCGCCCCGGCGATCTGGAAGTGAACCCCATGAAAGCCAAGCAGCTCACCAACATCCGCGCCTCGGGCACAGACGAAAACATCCGCCTGACACCACCGCGCAAGATGTCACTGGAGCAGGCCCTGGCCTATATCGGCAGCGACGAGCTGGTGGAAATCACCCCGGAAACCATCCGCCTGCGCAAATATCATCTGGACCCCCACGAACGCAAACGCGCCTCGCGGGCCGAGAGTGCGGCTTAAGGAAGTAGACTTCGCCCAACAATGAAGTCTACAGAGGTGAACAAATGTCTACATTTGCTGTAGACATTTGACTACTTTTGTAATGAAGATTCCTGAAATCGCCCGAAAATGCGGCCTGTAAGTCACTGAAACAATTCATTTTGTAGACTTTCGCTTACTTTGGGCGACTCTCCGTGTCTACATTCGGAGGTTATCCGCAGAAAAACCGTAGCCCGGCGGAGCCACGATGTGGGCCGAGAGGGGCGGGATTTCGAAGGTACTCGGCAGAAAATCAGGCCACAGCAACAATATGTGACCACACGCATGGCATGGCTCACGGTGTATGATTTACAATGTCAAATAACGGATAGGAATAAGAGCATAAAAATGGTGAAAAGTCAAGTTTTTTCGCGAGGACGATATTGTTCTTATGTTGCTGCAGCCATTCTAAAGACAGACGATTCACAAAATCCGATTAAGTCTCTCACAGAGGAAGACGAGGTATAGAAGAGATCACAGAGCTTTTTTCTTCTCTGTGCCCTCTGTTCCTGCTCATCTACCTCTGTGATTCATAACCCAGTCGGACCCGAAACGTTGATCTCGGCAGGCAAGATTAGTCAAATCAGTACGAGTCTTGCGCTGTGCGGTCGGTTAAACTACCGCCCATGAGAAACTGGGTCGAATCCTTCTCCATCTATCTTGAGCGGCGGGTTGTTATCCTGCTGGCGTTCGGCTTTGCCAGTGGTCTGCCGCTGGCGCTTGTGTATGCCACATTGTCGGCATGGCTGAGTGAATCCGGTGTCAGCAAGACGGCAATCGGCCTGTTTGTGTGGGCCAGCACGGCCTATACGCTCAAGTTTCTGTGGGCACCCCTGGTGGATCGCATGCCCCTGCCGCTGCTGACCCGCTGGCTTGGTCAGCGCCGGGGCTGGCTGGTGTTTTCCCAGGTTTCCGTGGCCGCCGCCATGGTGGGCCTTGGCAGTACCGATCCGGCAACGGGGCTGTGGTGGACGGCACTGTGGGCTGTGGTTCTGGCTTTTGCCTCGGCAACGCTGGATATTGTCGCCGATGCCTATCGGGTCGAGAGCCTGGATGAGGAACAGCTCGGCGCGGGTGCCGCAAACTTTGTTTTTGGCTATCGCATGGCCATGCTGGTATCGGGCGGCGGTGCGTTGATCATCGCCCAATATGCGGGCTGGTTCTGGGCCTATGGTGTCATGTCCATTTTAATGGCCGTCAGTATCGTTGCCACGCTGATCAGCCCGGAGCCGGAACATCCGGCGGGTGAGTCTGACACCACAGATACAACACCCGCTTTGCAGTGGATCAGAGAAGCCGTTGTCGCACCCTTTGCCGACTTCCTGAAACGTCCGGACTGGTTATTGATCCTGCTGTTTATAGCGTTTTACAAGTATGGCGATGCCCTGCTCGGCATCATGGCCAACCCGTTTTATCTGGAGGCCGGGTTTTCCAAGGCCGAAATAGGCGTTGTCACCAAGTCCTGGGGCATGGTCATGACCATCGCGGGCGCGTTCGCGGGTGGTGTGCTGGTGGCCCGACTTGGTATTCTGCGGGCATTGCTGATCTGTGGTGTGTTACAGGCGGCGTCCAATCTGGTTTTCGCCCTGCAGGCGTGGGTCGGCTATTCCGTGCCCATGCTGACCATCACCATCAGTATCGAGAATTTCACCGGCGGTATGGCGACAACAGCGTTCGTGGCTTATCTGTCGGGCCTGTGTAATCTGGCCTATACGGCAACCCAGTACGCCCTGTTCTCGTCATTTATGGGGTTCGCGCGTACAATATTTGCATCCGGCGGCGGCTGGCTGGCGGATCAGGTGGACTGGGTCAGTTATTTCCTCATGACCACCGTCGCCGCCCTGCCCGGTCTGATTCTGCTGGTCTGGCTGATCCGGCGGTATCCGCCGGGCGATGACCGCGTGCGAAGTACTTGATCATTTCTGCTGGTTTACTAAAACAGCCCCAGCAAAGCGAAAGGCAGGACCATGGATCTGAAAAAAGTACCCATCGGACGAAACGTTCCCTACGAAGTGAACGTGATCATCGAAATTCCCATGGGCGGAAATCCGGTGAAGTACGAATTCGACAAGGAATCAGGGGCCATGTATGTGGACCGCTTCCTGCATACCGCCATGTATTACCCCTGCAATTACGGCTTCATCCCGCACACGCTGTCCGATGACGGTGATCCGATAGATGCTGCCGTACTGGGACAGATCGCGGTACAGCCCGGCGTCATCATTCCGTCACGTCCCATCGGTGCGCTGATCATGGAAGATGAAAGCGGTCAGGACGAAAAACTGCTGTGCGTGCCGCTGGACGACCTGCACCCGTTTTATGGCAACGTGGGCTCGTACCGTGACATCAGGCCGGTAATGCTGGATCAGATTTCGCACTTTTTCGAGCACTACAAGGACCTGGAGCCGGACAAGTGGGCCAAGGTCAAGGGCTGGGGCGAAACGGAAGAGGCGCTTGATCTGATTCGCGAAGCCGTTGAGCGCGCCCAGCAGAAAGACGGGTCGTGAATATCATGCGCGAACGGTTTGAACTCATTTGTGTTTCCAGGAATGAACTATGCATGATTTGATGGACCTCGTTGATGGATACAATCGCTTCTCAGCAGCACGGGAAGAAAAAAAGGCAAAGCTGTATCAGCAACTGGCCACAGTGGGGCAATCGCCGAAAACCATGGTCATCAGTTGTTGTGACAGCCGGGTAGACCCGTCCACAATCTTCGATGCCGGACCGGGAGAGCTTTTTATCGTCCGGAATGTGGCCAATCTGGTCCCGCCGTTTGAGCCGCATGGCGACTATCATGGGACCAGCGCCGCAATCGAGTTTGCCGTTCTGGGATTGAAAGTCGATAGCATCGTCGTCATGGGGCATGCCCAATGTGGTGGTATCACCAAATTCCTGGACGGCAGGGACGAGTGGAGCAGGAGTGTTGGATTTATCGACCGGTGGATGTCGTTGTTGAATCCTGCACGGACACATGTGCTGAGATCAGGCGGCGGGCAGTCCAACGAACAGTTACAAGAGTCCATGGAGTTTGCAGGTGTCCGTGTATCCATTGAAAACCTGCAAACGTTTCCGTTTGTAAAAGAGGCTATGGCAAACCGAAATATGAAACTGCGCGGGGCCTACTTCAGCATTTTCCACAGTTCGTTGATGGGACTGGATATGGAAACCGGAGAGTTCCACCCTGTCTGAGCGCCGTTTACAACCGTTCCACCGCACATCAGGACGAGCCGTGTCAGCTTGTCGACTTCGGGTATAACATTTACCATTCATGCCGCGAATGCGGTTCGGGAATCTGTCTGAACGAAAGGCCAAAACCAGCGAGAATCGCTCTGAGCGCAAAGGAGTGGGAAAGAATTGTCGAACGGTACGGGAAACATTATAGCAGGAGTTGGTTTTCTTGCTCTCGCAGGTGGCTGGTTGATCTACACCGGAGGCGATTCAGCCATGCTGATTGCGCCGATCATCGGGGCTTTTCTTTTGTGGAAGGGCATCATGCAGCGCAAGGCCTACAAAGAGAATGCGCAAGAAGGTTCCAATGCCGATGGCAACACGGAATAACCAACAAGACACCAAAGGTAAGGTGATTGTCCGGTAGACGGTGCTGGGGTTGGTGACAGAATATGCTGAACAGGTGACCGTGTATCATGGCTGACCGTATTTCCATCGTAACCGGTGATATTACCCGCCTCGACGCGGATGCCATCGTCAACGCCGCCAATGAGAGTCTGCTGGGTGGTGGCGGTGTGGATGGTGCCATTCACCGGTCCGCCGGTCCGGAACTGCTGGCCGAATGCCGCAGGTTAGGGGGGTGCCCCACGGGCGAGGCCCGCGTCACCAAGGCCTACAACCTGAAAGCACGAATTGTCATCCATACCGTTGGCCCTGTGTGGCAGGGCGGCGGTCATGATGAGGGCGACCTGCTGGCCGCGTGTTATCGCAACGCCATGACTCTGGCGGTGGAAAATGGTGTCCGCACCATCGCGTTTCCCGCCATCAGCACAGGCGTGTACAGGTTCCCGCCGGACCGTGCCGCCATCATCGCCCTGGCAACCGTGAACACCTTTCTCGCCCACGACGACACAATTGAAAAAGTCATTTTCTGTTGTTTCAGCGCGCAGTCAGCCGAATGCCACGAGCGCGCAACAGCGGTTGCCCTGCATTGAAAGTGCGTTGTGGTGATGGTGTCCCCGGCATTGCATGTGATAACGTCTCCGTGGGCAGGCAGGTGATCGGTCAAAAGGTGGACAAACGGCGTGAATAAGGCAGCACTCACCCGGGTTGAGCAGGATAATGAGGAAAACGACGAGGCTTCTGCAGCACCTGCGGCAGAGGCAGCGACGGTCGAAAAAGCCCCCGCCCCGTCCAGTGATCGACCCACCCCCATGATGGAACAGTATCTCGCGATCAAGAGCGAGCATCCCGACGCGCTGTTGTTCTATCGCATGGGTGATTTTTTTGAGCTGTTTTTTGACGATGCTGTACAGGCTGCTGAAGCGCTGGACATTACCCTGACCAAGCGCGGCAAGCATCGTGGCGAGGAAATTTCCATGTGCGGCGTGCCGGCGCACAGTCACGTTGTATATCTGGAGCGTCTGATCCGAAAAGGATTCAAGGTTGCCATCTGTGAGCAGGTGGAAGATCCGGCGGAAGCCAAACGCAAGCGCGGCTACAAGGCTGTGGTCAAACGTGATGTGGTTCGTATTGTCACCCCCGGAACCCTGACCGAAGACACGCTGCTGGATGCGCGGGCCAACAACTATCTGGTCAGTATCGCCATGGCAAAGGGTGAGTTTGGCGTTGCCTGGATGGACGTCTCCACGGGCACGCTGCAGACCCAGGCCAGTGACGAGGCCGGGCTTATGGCGATTATTGCCAGACTTGCGCCGGGCGAAATCCTCATCTCGGAAACCGTCGTTGCGCGCGACGGCCTGTCTGATCTGGCGGCGGACTGGCGCGATGTCATGACCGTGGAACCGGCGAGCCGGTTTGACAGTGACAATGCCCGGAGGCGGCTGGAACAGATTTTTGGTGTGGGCACGCTGGATTCGTTTGGCAATTTCTGTCGCGCAGAGATCGCCGCTGCTGGTGCGCTTGTTACCTATGTGGAACTGACACAAAAGGGCGCCCTGCCCCGCATTGCGCCGCCGCGCCAGTACGCCCGTGGTTCGGTCATGGAAATCGATGCCGCGACCCGGCGTAATCTTGAGCTGACCAGCACCTTATCCGGTGAGCGCAAAGGCAGTTTGCTGTCTGTTATTGACTGCACGCTCACGGGTGCCGGCGCGCGTCTGTTGATGGCCCGGTTGAGTGCGCCACTTACCGATCGTTTGGAAATTGATGCCAGACTGGACGCCGTTCAGTTTTTTGTGGACTCAGGGCGGGTTCGTGACGATGTCCGTGCCCAGTTTCGCGGCCTGCCGGACATGGAGCGGGCGTTATCCAGACTCAGCATTGGCCGCGGTGGTCCTCGAGATCTGGCGGCTGTGGCGCATGTTCTGGACCGCACTGACGCCATTCATGCCTGCGTGTCCGTGGCGAGTGGCATGCCTGACGCCATTGCCCATAATCTGGCATCGCTCGATGGCCACCCCGCGCTGAACGAGCGGCTAACCAGTGCCCTGGCAGACGACTTACCTGTCTATGTTCGCGATGGCGGGTTTGTTCGCGCCGGTTTCATGCCGTCACTGGATGAGCTCCGCTCGCTTCGTGACGAAAGCAAACGCCTGATCGCCAGCCTGCAGGCGCGGTATCAGGCCGACACTGAAATAACAACGCTGAAGGTTCGTCATAACAATGTGCTGGGGTATTTTGTCGAGGTCCCCGCCAAGCAGGGCGACCGGATCATCGCTGATAAGGACAGCCCCTTCATCCACCGCCAGACCATGGCAAACGCGGTTCGGTTTACCACCACGGAACTCAATGAACTCGAAGGCCGGATTGCCCAGGCTGCCGATAAGGCCCAGGCACTTGAAGCCGAAATTTTTCTGGATTTGTGTAATGACGTGCTGAACGCCGTGGTCACGTTGGCGGGTGCCGCCGCTGGCCTCGCCGCCATGGATGTATCAGCGGCGCTCGCCGAGCTGGCTGTACAGTCACGGTATAACAGACCGGTTCTGAACGATGATCGCGACCTTCATATTGTGGGCGGCAGGCATCCGGTTGTGGAAGACGCACTTTTACGATCCGGCGATGGACAGTTTGTTGCCAATGATACGGATTTATCGGACGGCGCACGTTTATGGCTGCTGACCGGGCCCAACATGGCGGGCAAAAGTACATTCCTGCGCCAGAATGCGTTGATCGCCCTGTTGGCGCAGATGGGTAGCTTCGTGCCAGCCGACGAGGCGCGTATCGGTATCGTTGACCGGCTGTTCTCAAGGGTTGGTGCCGCGGATGACCTGGCCCGGGGGCGGTCGACCTTTATGGTGGAAATGGTCGAGACCGCGGCCATTCTCAATCAGGCCGGCCCTCGTTCGCTGGTCATTCTGGACGAAATCGGCCGCGGGACCGCTACATTTGATGGTTTATCCATTGCCTGGGCCGTGGTGGAGCAGTTGCACGAGGTAAACCGGTGCCGCGCCCTGTTTGCCACCCATTATCATGAATTGACCGCCCTGTCGGCCCGACTGGTGGACCTGAGCTGTCATTGCATGCGGGTCAAGGAATGGGAAGGCGACGTCATATTTCTTCATCAAGTGGGGCTTGGTACCGCTGATCGCTCCTATGGCATACACGTGGGCAGGCTGGCAGGGTTGCCACCAGCGGTCATTTCGTATGCCGAACAAATCCTCGCAACACTTGAGCAGGGCGAGCAGACGTCGAAGCTGACCAAGCTGGCAGATGACCTGCCCTTGTTCGCCGCCATGTCTGAGGATACAAATAGCATTAACAGCAGGAGCGTAATGATTGAGCCCGCGCTGCTTGAGCTTGACAGGGTCAATGTTGATGATCTGTCGCCGCGAGACGCACTGGATTTTTTGTATACGCTTAAATCAATGCGCTTAAACGAGAATAACTAGATAGGAAATCAAATCGCTACATAATTGGATTAAGACATATTGCTTAATCGATATTTCTTGATGAACCTATATGAATAGAATTAGATGAATGACTAAATTTTGTCGATATTTATGTTTCGATAATGGAATGCAATGCTCATGGTGAGCACCAGGAAACTCCGTGGTATCTTTAACGGCGACGCTTTCGGCGCGGCGGTGGACGAAATCACGTCCTGGTCTGGTTATAGTACCAAGACACACGGTGATATTTTTGCGATTTTCCAAACTGCTCTTGCACAGGGCAAAGACGAAATCAGGCGACGGTTTGAAGAGGACGCATGGCCCGCCAGCGATATTATTCGCGCGCAGTCCTATCTCACCGACCAGATCATCGTTCATTTGGCTGCGCTGACCTTTGACCATGTCTATCCAGCGGCCAACCCGACCAAGGGTGAACAGGTGGCGTTGCTGGCTGCTGGTGGTTACGGCCGCCAGGAAATGGCGCCATACTCCGACATCGATTTGAACTTTCTGGTGCCTTACAAGACCACGCCCCACACAGAACAGGTGGTAGAGTTCATGCTCTATTTTCTGTGGGACCTGAAACTGGTTGTGGGGCATGCAACACGCAGCGTCGATGATGCTATTCGCCTCGCGCAGGAAGACATGACCATTCGTACCAACCTGCTGGAATCCCGCTGCGTTGCGGGCGATGTGACACTATTCCGAAAGTTTTCAAAACGCTATGCGCGGGAAATCATGGATGGCAGCCAAAACGAGTTTGTAGAAGCCAAGCTGGGTGAGCGGGATATCCGGCACGACAAAATGGGCGATACCCGTTATGTGCTGGAGCCCAATATCAAGGATGGAAAAGGGGGGTTGCGCGACCTGCAGACCCTGTTCTGGATTGCCAAGTATCTGTATCAGGTGGCGGACATTCGTGATCTGGTCAAGAAGGGTGTATTTACCAAGGATGACGTGCGTCTGTTCGACAAGGCGTCAAATTTCCTGTGGACCATCAGGTGTAACCTTCATTATCTGGCTGGCCGTGAAGAAGACCGGCTGACCTTCGACAATCAGCAGGAAGTGGCCCGGCGCATGGGCTATCGTGATCACGCAGGCACCCGCGGTGTTGAGCGGCTCATGAAACACTACTTTCTGATCGCCAAGGATGTTGGTGATTTGACGCGCGTTTTGTGTGCCGTTCTCGAGGAGCAACACAAGAAAAAACAGCGCCGTTTCCGGATACCCTCTCTGTCCTTTGGCAGGAATGCGTACAATGATTTCAAGGTCGAAACGGGCCGTCTGAACGTAAACAGTGGTGCTGACTATAAGGCCGATCCTGTCAAGTTAATCACCCTGTTTCAGACGGCACTTGAAAACGATATTGATATTCACCCACGTGCGCTCAGGTCAGCGCGCCAGAACCTGAGCCTGATCGGTCCGGCGCTGCGTGAAAACACTGCTGCCAACACCGCGTTTGTGGAAATCATGACGTCGAAACGGAATCCGGAAAAGACCCTCATGGCCATGAATGAGACCGGCGTTTTTGGCCGGTTTATCCCGGACTTCGGTCGGGTCGTTGCCCAGATGCAGTATGACATGTACCACGTCTATACGGTGGACGAGCACACCATCCGTGCACTGGGTATCCTGCACCGCATTGAGGCTGGTGAACTGGCAGGCGATCATCCCGTTTCAACCAGTGTGGTGAAAGAGATCCAGTCCCGCCGCGTCCTGTATATTGCGGTTATGCTGCACGACATCGCCAAGGGCCGCAAAGGAGACCACTCGGTTATCGGCGCGGACATTGCGCTGAAGCTGTGCCCGCGCCTGGGCCTCAATGAATGGGAGACCGAAACGGTTTCCTGGCTGGTGCTCCATCATCTGCTCATGAGCCGTATCGCTTTCAAGCGGGATCTCGACGATCCGCAAACAGTGCGGGATTTTGTCGAAACCGTGCAGTCACCGGAAAGATTGCGTCTGCTGCTCGTGCTCACGGTTGTGGATATCCGCGCCGTCGGACCAAAGGTCTGGAATGCCTGGAAAGCCACGCTGTTGCGGGATCTTTATTATCGGGCCCAGGAAGAAATCAGCGGTACGCTTGAAGAAGATCGGCGTGAACGTCGCATTGAGACAGCCAAGGACGCCTTGCGGGAACGCCTGAAAGGTTGGGACGGGGACTGGGTAGAACAATTCATGTCGCGGGGACGCGACCACTACTGGGTCAGCTTCGATCCCGAAACCCTGACCCGTCACGCCCAGATCGCCCGTGATGTAGAGGAAAGCGGCACCCTGATGGCCGTCGGAACAACGGTGTCCAATACACAGGATGTTACTGAAGTCATTGTCTATGCCCCGGACCACCCGGGCTTGTTTGCCTCGATTGCCGGGGCCATGGCCTTGTCAGGGGCATCGATTGTGGATGCCAAGATCGTCACGCTTTCTGACGGTATGGCGCTGGACACGTTCTGGATTCAGGACGAACACGGCGCCGCTTACAACGAGCGTCGTCGCCTGCATCGGCTTGAAAAACGTATCGAACGGGCTCTGCACGGTGAATTGCTGCCTGCGCGGGAGCTGGCGAAGGCCCGCGATGCGGCATTGCCGTCCCGTACCCAGGTGTTCAAAGTCCCGCCCCGTGTTTTGTGTGATAACTCCATCAGCAACAGTGCGACCGTCATTGAAGTCAACGGGCGGGACAGGCTCGGCCTGCTTCTTGATTTGACGGCGGTCCTGACCGCGGAGGGCCTGCAGATAAACAGTGCCCACATTTCTACTTACGGTGAAAGGGTCGTCGACGTATTTTATGTCAAGGATGCCTTTGGCCTGAAAATTACCAATGAGAAAAAGATTGCCAGCCTGCGTGAAAAACTGATCGCGGTATTGGCCCCGGAGACGCAACAGCAAACGCAACAGGAAACCCAACAGGCAGCAGCCATAGAATCCCCATCTTCCGGGATTAAGACCCGGGCTAAAACCAAGTCAAAATCTGCACCCGCAGCATAGGCCGTGGCTTATGCTTTCTGCAGTCTTCCCACTTTATCAAAAAGCGGATATTGAACGTTCATGAACCTGTTGCGTGCAATCACGACCGTCGGCGGATTTACGCTGTTGAGCCGCATCCTGGGTTTTGTGCGCGACATGTTGATCGCGGCTGCCCTGGGCGCCGGTTTTATGGCCGATGCCTTTTTTGTGGCGCTGAAGTTTCCAAATCTGTTTCGCCGGTTGTTTGCGGAAGGCGCATTTGCTGCGGCATTTGTGCCGCTCTTCGCTGGAAAGCTGGAGGCCGATGGTCGCGATCCGGCGGTGAATTTCGCAGCCCAGGCTTTCAGTGTTCTTGCCATTTGCCTGACAGGTTTCGTGATCGCTGTTGAGCTTGCCATGCCGTGGGTCCTGCATGTATTTGCGCCCGGATTTCTGGATGAGCCAGAAAAGTTTGATCTTACGGTGTTGCTTGCCAGAATTACCTTCCCCTACCTGTTGTTCGTATCCCTTACATCCCTGATCGCGGGTGTCTTGAACTCCCTGGGTCGTTTTGCCGCCGCCGCCGCCACACCGGTTTTGCTGAACGTGTGTATGATCGGTGCCATTCTGTTTCTCGCGCCCTATTCGCCATCCCCAGCCCATGCGCTGGCCTGGGGCGTAAGTGGCGCAGGAGTTGTCCAGCTTGTCTGGCTATACAGCGCGCTTGTTCGCGAAGGTATCGTCCTTCGACTGCCGCGCCCGCGTTTGACGGATGACATCCGGACACTGTACCGACGTGCGTTGCCTGTCGCTGTTGGTGCCGGAATTTACCAGATCAACCTGCTGATCGATACCGTCATTGCGTCATTGCTGCCGTCCGGTTCCATTTCATTTCTGTTTTATGCAGACCGCGTCAACCAGTTGCCACTCGGTGTTGTTGGCGTGGCGGTAGGTACAGCGCTGTTGCCCATGCTGTCCCGTCACGTGCGCGGCGGCGATGACGTTGCGGCGCAAAACAGCCAGAACCGCGCCCTGGAGTTCACATTGCTGCTGACCGTGCCTGCTGCGCTGGCGCTGTTTGTTCTTGCGGTTCCGATCATAACTGTGTTGTTCGAGCGCGGCGCGTTTGCTCACTCGGACGCACTGGCAACAGCCAAAGCGCTGACGGTTTATGCTCTTGGCTTGCCTGCATATGTGCTGGTCAAGGCGCTTGCACCAGGATTTTTTGCCCGCGAAGATACCAAGACACCCGTTGTGATATCGGTCGCCGCCATGGTGGTTAACGTCGTGCTGTCGCTCATCCTCATGGGACCCTTTCTGCATGTGGGCATTGCAATGGCTACGGTCATATCGGCCTGGCTCAACGCGGTTGCCCTGGCTGTGGTGTTGCGAAAACGCGGACAACTGGTGTTGGATAAACGACTGTGCAGCCGCGTGCCGCGTACGGTGGCGGCTGCAGTCATCATGGCTGTTTTGCTTTATGCGGGTATGGATTATGGTACCGAATGGCTGGCTGGCTCACTTTACCAGCGGGTCTCGGCCTTGGCGCTTTTGGTAGGTGGAGGACTGGCCGTATTCGGGCTGGGTGCCCAGATACTGGGTGCCGCACGAATTGGCGATTTGCGTTCGCTGGGCAACAGAACAACAACGGAACTCTAACCGGGCGGCTTGACCCATGAGGTCCCACGCGCCATAAAACGCCCGCCGTCCAGGGACGTGACGGACAATTGTACAAGGTCTTCTCCATGAGTCGGATATTTTCGGGCATTCAGCCCACAGGCAATCTACACCTCGGCAATTATCTGGGCGCGATCCGGAACTGGGTGTCCCTCCAGAACGATTACGAGTGCATTTTCTGCGTAGTCGATTTGCATGCCATTACCGTCTGGCAGGACCCCAAGGAGCTGCGCGCCAATACACGTGAGGTGGCGGCTGCCATGATAGCTTCCGGCGTTGATCCGCAGACCAATATTCTGTTTAACCAGAGCCAGAATCCATCTCATGCGGAACTTGCCTGGATATTTAATTGCGTCGCCCGCATGGGCTGGCTCAATCGCATGAC
>JAJFID010000297.1 GCA_021775325.1 Rhodospirillales bacterium | reverse complement strand
GGTTACTGGTTGCGTGTGGAGGCATCAGGGTCAACAGATGAAACGCGGACCGAGGCTGGGGCAATCAAGGCACGGACCGGCGGCTGGCTGTTCAGAATCGCCGACTGGAAATCGGGCACTTTGAAACACCGCATGCGTGACCTGATTGCACCTGTTACTGCGGACGAACAACCGTAAGTTACGTATAGACCGCAACCGGCTCACCCAGTAACGCCACTTCCGGCTCGACGCCGATTCCCGGCAGGTCCGGTGCAACAGCGACACCGTTGTGGTTCCGCGAACCCTGGCCTGGCGCTACTTCGGCTTCATTGTTCAGCAGATCATGACATAACCAGGTTCCCAGACGGAACTCCCTCGGGATCGACTGGACAAAGTGCTGCACGACCGTGTCGGCGAGCACCGTACCGCCCGTATCCATGGTCAGCATTTTGATCCCTGAGTTCAGACAGAAGTCCCGCAGGCGGACGGCTTTGGTCAGACCGCCAACACGATTGAGCTTGATATTGACGACTTCCGCTATCCGGTTGTTCTGAATGCGGAGAATATCCTCAAAGGTTTCCAGTCTCTCGTCGATGGAAATGGGTTGGGTCGTGCGGGCACGTACAGTGGAACATTGATCCAGCGTTTCGCAAGGCTGCTCGAACATGATCGGCAGGTCTGCTGTTGCGTTCATGACCTGTATGGCTTCGGCTGGCAACCAGGCACGATTAACATCATAGAAGATCAGTTCCCCCGGTTTTTCGTTTTCTGCCAGATGGCGGATGCGTTTGATGTCCATGTCCACATCAGCACCAACCTTGGCCGAATGCACGTGATATCCCATTGCCCGGTAGTGGTCTATTTCCGCCAGCATGCCTTCCGGCGTATCGGTGGAGATACTGCTGGCAATAGGGGTTGGCTCCCCATATCGGCCACCCAGAACATCAACAACCGGCAGCCCTGCGGCTTTGGCACGAATATCCCAGCACGCAATATCCAGCGCCGCCTTGCCATACAGATGACCGGGTAATGCCAGATCCATGGTGCGGTCAATGTGATTGGATTGTCGTGGGTCCAGCCCAAGCAGTAACGGTCCAATTTCATCAATAACCGCCCGGATACCTTTGCCGTGTGCGGGCAGATAGGTCACGCCCCAGGGACAGCCTTCGCCCCAGCCATGAATGTCTTCGTCCGTTTCAATTTTCACAAATGTGGAATCGATGCGTTCGAACTTTAACCGCCCGCCGGACAGAAAGTAGGGATGGCTTAGGTCCAGGTCTTTCTGAAAAACCGAAATGCGTGTGATTTTCATGGCGCGTCACGTTCCGTCGATATCAATGACAAAGTTGCCCACATGGGATTTCTTGATGAACTGCGCCTGTGCTTCGCGGATATCATCCAGCGGAAACGTTTTTGCCAGTAACGGCCGGATTTCGCCGCGTTCAATGTATCCAATCAGATTTCGGTACACGTGGGCCTGGAATACGGTCGCGCCAATGAGTTCCAGATCGTGCAGGTAAAGGGTGCGCAGGTCCAGATTGACGATTGGTGCGCCTATTGCGCCCGCTGTCACATATCTGCCGCCCCGTCGCAGGCTGGCAATCATCGCCGTATAGGTATCGCCTCCAACCACGTCGGCGGTCACGTCCACCCGACCACCCGGTGCGATATCCATGATCGCCGCGTGCAAATCATCAACGCCCCGATCGATGACAGCATCCGGGCCAACGTCACGGACCTGATCCAGTTTTGATCCGCCAGCGATGGCGATGACGTGGGCACCGCGCCGTTTGGCAAGCTGTATCAGGGCGGATCCCACACCGCCGGATGCGCCTGAGATAACAACAATCTCCCCCTCGGCAAGACGGGAGCGATCCAGCATGTTTTCCGCCGTGGAATAGGAACACGAAAAAGTCGCCAGTTCCGTGTTTGGCAAGTCGCTGTTGATCCGTACGGCATGGTGCCCCGGTGCCGTTGTGTATTCCGCAAATCCACCGTTGCGTTCTGATCCATAGTAACCAGCCTTGGACAGGTCTGTCGGATCATTGACATCCCGTAACCACGGATCGATTAGCACGCGTTCGCCGATTCGGTCCGCATCGATTCCGTTGCCCACGGCCACAATGGTACCCGCCGGATCGGCACCCTGAATGCGCGGGAACGTCATGGGTGCCCCGCCCCATGTGGAGTCTGCGTCCACATCGGCATCAAAACCGCTGGTCGCGCCTTCCGACGTGGTGCCGGCATCCACCGTCTTGGAATACCAGCCCGTGCGGGTGTTGATATCGGTGTTGTTCATGCCGCAGGCATGGACTTTGATCAGTACATCGCCCGGCGCGGGTACGGGTACGGGAACATCGGTGTGGACCTCCAGCATTTCGAGACCACCATTGCCCATCAGCAGACAGGCTTTCATGGTCGAGGGAACATCATTCATTGTGTTTTGTCCTTATGGTCGCAGGGTGATGGGGGTATTGGCCCAGACAACAATGGCCTCCACGTCGCCCGGATTGTAATAGCGGTGTGGTTTGACGCTGGGGAACGAAAAGCTGTCGCCTTCATTCAGGGTGAAGACGTCGTTGCCGACGGATAACTCGATTGTGCCCTTGATGACCAGTCCTGCCTCTTCGCCCCGATGATCATATTTGTCATCGCCGGTAGAGCCGCCCGGCTCGTAACATGACAGGCCCAGCGCGAGCTGACCGTCCAGATTGGCCGACAGCAGATGGTCGGTGAGTCCAAGATAGTCCGTTGAACCAATGCCGCTGTAGGACAACCTGCGTCTGTTTTGTGCGCGAACTATGTACTGTCGTTCGGCTCCTGTGGCGTCCGGGTCGGACTGAAAGAACCAGCCCACATTGACGCCCAGTGCTTCACTAATATCCTGCAGAACGCGCACAGACGGCTTCTGTTTGTTTCGTTCCACCAGACTCAGGTATCCGGCGGTCTTGTCAATGCG
>JAJFID010000296.1 GCA_021775325.1 Rhodospirillales bacterium | reverse complement strand
ACCGCAAATCCCAACCTCGCCTCATGGGACAGCGCACCTGTACCGACGGAAATCGAGTTACAGGCGGTTCGCTGGATTGCGGAGCTGATCGGGTACCCTGCTGATACCGGCGGTCTGTTCGTCAGCGGCGGTAATATGGCGAACATGGTCGGGTTCTTCTCGGCCCGGCGAAAAGCGGGTGGACCGGCCATTCGCAAATCTGGCGTGAAGGATACGAAGGGTAGATTAATCGCGTATGCGACACACGAGACCCATACCTGGATCGAAAAAGCGGCTGATCTGTCGGGTCTCGGGACGGAATCCATCCACTGGATTGAAACAGATGAAAACCAGTGTATGCGACTGGACGATCTGGAAGCACAGATCAGGGCAGACACCGCTGCAGGACTGAAACCATTTTTAATCGTGGGAACGGCTGGCAGCGTCAGTAACGGGGCGGTTGATCCTTTGCCTGCAATGGCGCGGATCGCCACCGAACACGGGCTGTGGTTCCACGTGGATGGCGCCTATGGCGGGTTTGCCGCCAGTGTTTCGTCTGATCTGGTGCCGGATGACATCTATGGCTTGCGGATGGCTGATTCGATTGCCGTGGACGCACACAAATGGCTGTTTACGCCATTGGAGGCCGGTGTTGCTCTGGTCCGGGACCGGCAGGCAATGGTCGATGCGTTCAGTTTCGATCCGCCCTATTATCATAATCGCGACGCAAACGAAGTTACCCATTTTTTCCGCTTGGGCCCTCAAAACTCGCGATGTTTTCGGGCGCTAAAAACCTGGCTCATCCTCAGACAATCCGGTCGCAAGGCTTATGTAGAGACTGTGGAGCAAAACCTGAGGGATGCCCGGCATATGTGGGATGCCCTGTCATCAACCCCCGGCATCGAGGTCAGAACCCAGCGCCTGAGTATCTCGACGTTCCGGTATGTGCCGGACGACGGATTGCCGGACGATATGGATAAACGTTCGGGCTATCTGAACGATCTGAACAAGGCCATCGTGACATCAATTCAACAGGGCGGCAGAGCCCACATCTCGAACGCCATCATGGGCGGTGATTTCCTGCTGCGCGCCTGCATCACCAATTTCAGAACACAGGAAGAAGACGTGCGCGCCTTGCCGGGCATGGTGATTGAACAAGGCGAACGCATTCACGGCGGGTGGTTGTAAAATCGTCACCGAAGCGTGATGCACGTTTATTCGCGACCAAAACGGATTGATGCCATTCTATTCGCCATGAAGATGCTTATTTTACTGTTGATTCTGGTTATGCCTGTGTCAGCACAGGCAGATGACAAAGGCGGCGAGGCGTTTGCCCAGGGATTGCAGGCCTACGATGGTGGTCTATACCTGGACGCACTGTTGCTGTGGCACGAGGCGGCAGAAATGGGCCACCTGGACGCCATGACGTCACTGGCTGATATGCTGTACCGGGGGATTGGTACGCCGGTTGATGTGGACGGGTCGGTCTGGTGGTACAACTTGGCGGCCAGAATGGGCGACCCCATTGCAAAAATGATGCTTGGCGAGTTCTCGGCGCGCGGTATTGGCGGTGCGAGGGACCGGGTCAAGGCCTACATCTGGATCGGGCTGGCCGCCGAACAAGGATATCCGTGGGCCGTCAAACAACGCCATATTTATGCCCGTGGTCTGGATTCCAAAGCTTTGCGAACCGCGGACCAACTCATATCGCGCGGGATTTTTCCAAGCAGATGATATAGGCTGCCCGCTTCCCGACGAACAATTCCAGATCGGAGCCCGCGTTTGCGTTTATCTCTGCCGCATCAGTACCGCGGGATCGCCAGTATTGTGCTCGCCGGTTTTTTCCTGACCACTCAGGATGCCGTCATCAAGTGGATGACAGGGGCATACCCGACCGGGGAAATCATGGCAATTCGCGGGGTCCTCGCCTTGCTGTTCACGGGTGCTCTGATCTGGTGGCAGGGTGGCATGGGCATCCTGCGGGTTACAGATTGGCGTTTACAGGCGCTACGCGCGCTCTGTGTTGTCGGAACCACAGCAACCTTTATTTCGGCTATCCGCTACTTGCCGTTGGCCACAGCCATTTCCGTCAGTTTTGCGGGACCATTGATTATTACGGCCATGGCACCCAGGTTCCTGGGAGAGCAAGTTGGCTGGCGCCGGTGGTCAGCCGTCAGTGTTGGTTTTTTGGGTGTCATCGTCATCTTTCGACCCGGATTTGGCGAGATGGACTGGGCTCTGCTGTTTCCGTTATCGACAGCCGTTCTTGTCGCGGTACGGGATGTTTCCACACGAACGCTGGCCGGTCAGGATCACTCAACGGGCATTCTGTTTTATGCCATGCTGGCGGTTACGCTGGCTGGTGCGGCAACCAGTCCGTTTGGCTGGGTCGTGCCTGATCTGAGTGACTGGTACCTGTTCCTGATAACGGGCTTCATGATCTGTATTGCGCAACTGTTCATGATTATTGCGTTCCGGTACACAGAGGCCGCGACACTGGCACCTTTCAAGTACTTCAGCATTATCTGGGGAACTGCAATCGGTTATCTGGTCTGGGGAGACGTGCCGGATAACTGGACGATGGCAGGTGGAATCCTGATTGTTGCCAGCGGGTTATACATCATGCACCGCGAGCATTTGCGATGACGCTATTTAAGCCAACCACCAAGGTGCGCGCGGATACTCTCTTCCATCTGTGAATCAAAATCACGCGCCAGCGATGCGACCAGATCAAACAGGATCTTTTCGCGTTCATTCAGGGTCGCATTTTCAGGAATGGTGACTGAGCGTGTTACACGTGCGCTTGTGTTCCCCTGCGCGAGACTGTTACCGCTGGATACCTCCAGTATGGCCTCGGCAGTCGCTTCATAACGCATCGCTTGTTCATTGGTGAAAATGGCCGTGATGTTACCGTCTGTATCCAATGCGTGTTCCAGAACACTGGCTTCCACAATGATGTATTTTGCCTGACTGTCCTCGCCGGTCTGCACGATACGGTCGGATGTCCATCGTTTCATGAAAGATAAAGGGTTGAGCGGTACGCGATGTTCAGCATGAGGTGCTGTCAATGTCGTCTGATAACGCTGTTCAATGATGATGTCATTAACGGCCATTTGAATTGCGGGTAAGTGGGCAAACGTGACATCAGGGAAAGTTTGCCGCGGTGTGCTGGTGCATGCCGATGTCACACCAAGGAGTACAATCAGAGCCAGCGCTCTCATCTTCATTATCAACATAAATCGATCATCCAGTTCACGTTACCCGGCACTAAACAATGTATCCAGCGCCGTATCATCGAAGGTATAGTCAATCTTACAGAATTCGCACGTCACTGTCACAATTCCATCATCGCGCAGCTCGTCTATTTCAGCGCGCGGAAAGGATTTCAACGTGTTGCGGACCTTTTCTTTCGAGCAGCGGCACTGGTTGTGTATGGGGTTGGCATCAAAAAGCCGGACGCCGTCTTCATGGAACAGACGAAACAGCAATTCGGGTGGTGGCAACGCCATATCGAGAAGTTCTGTGGGCTTAACGCTACTCATCAGGATAACGGCACGCCGCCAGGCCTCGGTTTCCGCCATATCTTCTCCGAGATCAACAGGGGTCGCCTGTTCGTCAGGAAGCTGCTGTACCATGATTGCGCCGGATACCCGCGACGCAGTATCACACATGGCGACCATGGCCGTCAGAATCTGTTCCGATTGACGAAAGTAATGGTGCGCACACTCGGCAAGGGTGCCACCAGTAAGCTCGGTTATGCCCTGGTAGCGATCCGTATCAGAACCCTGATCCACCGTGAATGCCAGGTGACCCGCACCCATAAAACGCGGTAACGAGGGGTCTGACTCGGTCTCCAGAATGGTGGTGACCAGGTCTTCATCGAACCGTGCATAACAGCGGAACGCACCATCGCTGGTAATATCTGCCATGAGTGTCTTGATGGCCCCGTCGCCATTGGCCTGTAACGTGAAAATGCCGTCGTATTTGAGTGCGCTGGCCAGTGCCACGGTTACCGCAACCGTCTCGCCCAACAGTCGCTCTACTGGTGCCGGATAGTTATGAGCCTGCAGTGCCTGTTGCAGGGCCGGTCCAATTCGCACGAAACGACCCCGCAATCCGGGCCCTTCGACCTGAAAGTGCTGAACGCAGTCACTGTGTGTATTTTCACTGATAAAGTTCATTGGCGTGTTCATGGCGTATAGCGGGTGCGGTAGTGGTAATTGTAGGCCGTGGAAAACCCGCGGGATTGATAAAACGCCTGAGCCGACAGGTTGTCTTCTTCCACCTGCAGATACATGTATGCGCCCCCTTGGTCATTTGTCCAGCGTGCCAGAGCAGCCAGGATGCTATCGGCAATCCCCCGGCGTCGAAATTCGGTCAGCGTGTACATGCAAAATACGCCGCACCAGTCACGATCGAATACCCCAAGGCCGATGGCGGCTGGCTGGCCATTATCCGTTGACAGGGCAAGTCCCCGGGCTGGCACGATTCGTTCAATGATAGCGATCCGGCCAGTCAGATCATCTGCGTCTCTGGCTGACGTGGCATGAACGTTTTGCCAATCAGAACTCATGACATCTGAAATCTCGACTTTGCCGGATGTTTTGGTCGCACCCAATACATCCGAGCATAACGCCCACTGGACCCGCGTTGGTGCCTCGATTTCGTAACCGCGACTGTCTAGCCGTTCATCCAAGTCGACGGGCTCGCAAGCGGGTGATATCTGAAATCTCACCGGCAGGGCACGTTCCGCGTAGAAGGCCTCTGTGGCGGCAATCAGATCATCTACAAGGACATCTTCTCGCATCTCATTTGGACACACAGAATTTGTGCGTCGGGTTCGGGCTTTGGTTGTGTGCCGCAAGTCCCAGCCGCCCTCATCAAGGCATTCCTCAGCCGGCCACGCGTGAAAGGCGCGATGTTCTCCTGCCCTGATGTTTTGGCGGGTTGGCTCAAGCGGCAACCGGTCCCCCAGTTGGGCAGATGCGTTCACCCAATCAAACTCCAGGCCAGCACGCCTTTTTGCGCATGCAGTCTGTTTTCCGCTTCGTCAAAAACCACAGACTGTGGGCCATCAATTACACCTGTGGTGACTTCATCCTCCCGGTGCGCTGGAAGACAATGCATAAAGATAGCCTCTTCGTGGGCTTCTTCCATCAACGCCTCGTTGACTTGATAAGGCATGAACAGATTGTGCACATTGGCGTCTTCAGAACCCATGGAAATCCATGTGTCCGCAATAACGGCATCCGCATGTTTGACAGCCGCAACAGGATCATCTGTCTCGACAATGTCCGCGCCCTGTGCCTGGGCCCAGGCGATGACCGCAGGGTCAACCCTGCGGCTGTCCGGCGTGGCCAGACGCAGGGTGAAGTGGAACCGGGCTGCGGCATGAACCCAACTGGCGGCAACATTGTTGCCATCACCGCACCAGGCGATCGTTCGTCCGGTAACATCGCCACGGTGTTCTTCAAAAGTCATGATATCAGCCATGAGTTGGCAGGGGTGCGTTGCATCCGTCAGACCATTGATGACAGGAATCGTCGCGTACTCGGCCAGTTCCTGTACCTTGGCCGGGTCGTCAGTCCGGACCATGATGGCGTCCACATACCGCGATAACACGCGGGCGGTATCGGCCACAGATTCCCGTCGGCCAAACTGGGTTTCGTTGTCTGACAGCATGATGGCTTCGCCGCCCAACTGCATCATGCCGACCTGAAAGGAAACCCGGGTCCGCATGGACGGTTTGTCAAAGATCATGGCCAGGATCTGACCGTCCAGTGGTCGATAATCCTTGTTGCCAATCTTGTATTCATGGGCCGTGTTCAGGATGCCGCGCAGGGTATCCGTATCCAGTAGGTCCAGATCGAGAAAGTGCCGGATTTCGTCGGTCTCATCTGCCATGACCTATTGTCCATCCTGAACAGATTGGCAGGCCTGACGAAGCATTACCATGGCTTCGTCCACGTGTGCCTCGGTGATGATCAACGGTGGCACCATGCGCAGAACATTATCGCCAGCCAAAGCTGTCAACATACCAAGATCAGTCAGCCTGGTGTTCAATGCAGCGTTCTGGCCATCCTCGGCACACTTGAGCCCAAC
The DNA here is from genome assembly GCA_021775325.1 of Rhodospirillales bacterium. Classification (GTDB taxonomy): domain Bacteria; phylum Pseudomonadota; class Alphaproteobacteria; order Rhodospirillales; family Casp-alpha2; genus JABJGO01. The sequence continues at coordinate 3,630 of JAJFID010000296.1, read as the reverse complement.
CATAAGACCCTGTCCGCGATATTCGTCCAGCAGATCGGGAAAGTCTGTCACCAGTGCCTGCATGGCCTGCGCCATATAGTTGGCGACACGGGTGACGCTATCCATGAATCCATCTGCAAGCATAACATCCAGGACAGCATTTGCAGCGGCCATCGCGAGCGGATTGCCGCCAAACGTTGTGCCGTGGCTGCCGGCAACCATGACGGATGCGACCTTCTCGACGGCCAGTGACGCCCCGAGCGGGAAGCCACTGCCGAGACCCTTGGCAACGGCCATGATATCTGGTGTGGCATCTGACCATTCATGGGCGAACAGTTTTCCCGTGCGACCTGCGCCACACTGAACTTCGTCAAACATCAACAACAGACCGAACTCGTCGGCCACATCGCGGAGGCCCTTCAGATAACCTTCCGGGGCCGGACGAATGCCACCTTCACCCTGTACAGGCTCCACCAGAATTCCGGCTGTTTCCGGCGTAATAGCCGCACGCATTTCGTTCAGGTTGCCAAACGCAACATGGTCAAAGCCGTCGACAGCCGGGCCAAACCCGGCCAGGTGTTTTTCCTGTCCGCCGGCGGCAATGGTTGCCAGTGTGCGGCCATGGAATGCGCCATTGCAGCAGATAACCCGGTAACGCTCCGGTGCCCCGTTATCACTGTGAAACCGGCGCATCATCTTGAAACCGGTCTCCATGGCCTCGGCGCCGGAATTGTTGAAAAAGACGGAATCGGCAAACGTGTTTGCAACAAGCCGTTCGGCCAACCGTTCCTGACCCGGAATGCGGAACAGATTGGATACATGCCAGAGCTTGCCGACCTGCTCGGTCAGTTTCTCGACCAGATGTGGATGGCAATGACCAAGAGAATCAACGGCAATACCAGCGGCAAAGTCCAGATATCGTCGCCCCGCGCCGTCAAACAGATAGGCTCCTTCACCGCGATCAAAGGCGATGTCTGTCCGGGCATACGTTGGCATCAAACTGGGCATTGGCGTAGCAGTCACAATTCTCTCCTACAATAACAAACCCCGGAAGGCCCCAAGCGCAGTACACGGGGCGGGTTCCGGGAAAGCCGGGGATTATCGTGATTGGCCTTGTATGTGTCAACGACCATATGTGGTTCGGTTTGACGCAAGGCTCACAAGTTTGTCAGGTTTGCGTGCATCTTGAACCGGCAATCCCAGTGAAGCTAATTCCCCGTCTGCTGGCGGGCGCGTCTCATGGCTGCCTTGATCCTGCTTTCTGATATGCCAAGTACTTTAGCCGCGTGCCTGAAGTTAGGCGGTGGTGGTCCAACCGCTTGTCGCAGCGCTTCAATGTCGACGCCGAGTTCCTTGGCAGCCAACGTCAGAATGTCACCGGGGCCGCCTGTGGGAGCGGGTTGATCGTTTCTGTTTTGCCTCGCAGTGGCGGTACTCGAACTGGCAAGCGATCCACGGGAACCAAAAATACCAAAGCCGTCAACTGCATATCCGACAAGCCCGGAATGACCATCTGTTCCGGGGCTGACCTCTGTCATGCAGTCTGACGGGCCGTGATAATGGTACTGTCCGCTAAGTTCCGGATGACCTGAACAACGGTCCTGGATTTCATGAGCGGGGGCATCATCGCCCCGGCCATCAACCGCACTGAAAATTGCCGCACCGCTTGATGACATGCCGATCAATCCCATGGGTACGCACGTCGCTGAAGGTGCGATTTCCGGGGATGCGGGGAGTCGCAAGGAAACGTTCTGTACAGAAATGGTGTTTGGATTACGATCATACTGATAAGCGTCATCGGTTCGCTGGACCGGATAGACACCCGTTCCATGAACCGGCAAGTTGCTGGAGTTTATCGTTCGAATGCCGTCCTTGATAGAAACAGTTGCCCCGCCGCCAAGTCACATGACGTTGCCATCTACGCTGGGGTTTCGGGCTGGATACCAGTTATTACCAACAATCCAGTCGCCAGTGGCATGAGCACCCCCTGCGTTTGCATTGAACCGTGCCTGACAGGAATACAGATAACCGCGTTGCGGTGAGGATGATATTTTACCGTCACCCAACGGGGTTCCGCTATCCCGTGCACGCACTGCATAGGGTAAGGTTCCGATCAGAAGTGATGCCATAAACAGAATGAAAATATCTGATTTCATCGAAAATATTACCCGCCTTACATCCATTGTGTCCCGTTCAGAAGGGGAATTTCCCTGATCTGACACGCATCAAATGCGAAACGGGCGCACTCAGTTTTTGCCGGTCAGGACTTGAGCTTGTATCCGGTCCGGAACATGTGATGGCACACCAGCCACAGAATCAGATTAACGACGGTAAGGACAGCAACACCAATCATCGGGTCAGTATCCGATTGGTCAATGAAGCCATATCTGAATCCATCGATCATGTAGAAAAACGGGTTCAGGTGTGCCAGTGTCTGGCCGATCTCCGGCAACCTGTCGATGGAGTAAAACGTTCCCGACAGAAATGACAACGGGGTCACGACAAAATTAGTCACGGCGGCAATATGATCAAATTTTTCTGACCAGATTCCACCGATGATTCCGAGAAGCGAAAGCATCAGGGACGCCGAAACACCATAGAATATGACGAAGAACAGGTGACTGATTTGCATTTTCACAAACAGGGACATCACCAGTCCAACCGTTACACCCACAACGATTCCTCGTGTCGTCCCACCAAACGCAATGCCCATGGTCAGCTCGTTGGCTGTGAAAGGGGGCATCAAGGTATCGACAATGTTGCCTTGAACTTTGGCGACGATAATGGACGATGACGTATTGGCGAAGGCATTTTGCGCAATTGCCATGATAATCAGGCCCGGTGCCAGAAACTCAACAAATGGCGTTCCAGCCACCTGTCTGTCCATTCCACCCAGTGCCAGCGCAAAGACAGACAGAAACAATAGTGTAATTACACAAGGCGCTGCGAGAGTCTGCGTATAGACCTTCATGAATCGTCGCACTTCGCGACAATAGAGGGTCCAAAGACCAATCCAGTTCTGAGTATGCAGTGGTGTCATTGTGGCCTTGGGTGATAGAATGAACTGATAGGTACCCGCGCGGTGGGTAAGTCAGTTTAACTTCCCGATTTGTACAGGACAGTACGGAAATTGCAACGGCAGGAAACAGAGTTGGACCCTGAACAGACGCATTCACCCGCGAAAAAAAAGGAAAAGCGGCGGCCGCGAAAAGTATCCAGGTCTCACCTCCAGAATGCCGCACTCTACTATCTACAGCGCTTTTCCAGTTCGTCTGAAAACCTGCGCCGCGTTTTGACCAGAAAGGTCCGCCGTTCCGCCTATCATCATGCCACGGACGAGGAAGAGGGGCTCGCGTGGGTTGACGAGATTGTCGAGCGTTTCCTGCAATCAGGATTGTTGGATGACACAGCCTATGCAGAAAGCAAAGTTCGGGCGCTTCGCGAACGTGGTAACAGCAACAGACAGATCACGGCCAAACTGATGACAAAAGGTGTTCCGGCTTGGGTAATTGATACTGCGCTCGCTTCCATATCTGATAACGACGGAACCGCAGAGCCTGAGGCCGCTGTTCGTTTTGCAAAACGGCGCAGATTTGGGCCGTTTGGGGACCCCGACAAGAAAGAAACGGGGCGGGAGAAAGCGCTTGCAGC
>JAJFID010000295.1 GCA_021775325.1 Rhodospirillales bacterium | reverse complement strand
AGCAGTAACCATACGCCAGCAAAAGCCGCACCGCTCAGGAACACGGCAGACGGCGAAACTACCCATAAAAAACCGTAGGCATCAGTCAGAACAACGGCTGCGATAAGGTTGATGGTAAACGATACACCGGACGTACTGGCGATATCGGCCGGGTCAGCAATTTTTTGCAAGTATGTCTTCATGGCGATAGCAACGGAGAAAAACAGGTGATCGAGAATATAGAGAGCCACGGCCACATTCGCCGTTTCCACGAAGGCGTAACCGGTAAACACGGCAATTAGGCCCACATATTCGATCACGAGCGCCCGTCGTTCACCAAACCGGCCGATCAGCTTGCCGATGAGCGGCGCTGTAAACATGGTCAGCACACCATTCGCCAGATACAGCAACGCCACTTCGCCAGGACTGAACCCGAACTTCTCCACCATCAGGAAACCGGCAAAGACCACGAAAATCTGACGCCGCGCCCCCCCCATGAATTGCAACGAGTAATACAACCAGTAGCGTTTGCGAATGACAATATGTTTGTGCTGTACGGTCTTGGTTGGCATGCGCGGGAACAGCAGCCAACCGGCAATCGCGATGATGACTGCTGTGCAACCGCCAATGAGGTACACCCACTTCATGCCAACCCCGAAGGTATCGACAGCAAAGTAAATCAGACCGAATGCAACCAGACCCGCAAACGATCCCGCAGCAACGATGCGTCCTAATGCCTCAGCCGCGACCGATTTATCCAGCCATTGAAGGGACAGAGACTGATGCAGGCTCTCGAAATAATGGTATCCAATGGACATAATGACGGTGGTGAAATACAGGCCATACACCGTGGGGAAAAAACCGGTAATAGCCGTGCCAATCCCCAGCAGGCTAAGCGCCAACACGGCAAAGGGCTGCTCTTTGATAATCAGAAGTACAAAGACCACGGTAAATGTCAGGAACCCGGGTATCTCACGCAGGCTTTGCAGGATGCCGATCTCGACGCCCGTGAAAGCAGCTTCGTCGACCGCAAAATTGTTGAGCAACGTCATCCATGTAGCAAATGCCAGCGGACTGCCGATGGCCAACAGGATCAACAGGACTTCGGGGCTTCGCCAGGTGCGCGGTGATGATGACATGGAGTGTTCCTGTGTTCGTAAGTTCGTTTATACCAGCCCGCCCGGTTGAGCGAGTATTGTTTGACTTTACCGCCCGTTGGATGTGTCTAATACAGTGGTAAATGACAATTAGTATCGAATTTATGCCAAATCCCACAAACCCGGATCAAAATATCACACACGAAGGGATGCTCGACACCATACCGCGCGCAGTGACCTGGCGGTCGTCGGATCTGACCGCGGGACACCTTATCTCACCGCATAACCACGCGCGGGCGCAGTTGCTGTATGCCATTTCCGGCGTCATGACCGTCTCCACAGACAACGGAATCTGGGTGGTGCCACCGCACCGTGCCGTCTGGGTGCCACAGGGCCGGGATCATGGCATCCGCGCCAATACAGCGCTGTCGCTCAGAAACCTGTACTTCCACCCGCGCGAGATTTCCAACCTGCCGGATGAGCTGTGTGTGGTGGCCGTCCCCGGATTGCTGCGCGAACTGATCCTGGAGATGTTTGCCCTGCCCGCCCTATACGACGAACAGGGGGCGGACGGACGACTGGTCCAGGTCATCATCGACCGTATCCGGGCGCTGGATGCCGTGCCGTTGCATCTGCCACTGCCTGCATCGTCAGCAGCCAGCCGCGTCGCCCAAGCGGTGACAAACGATCCCGCTGACAGTCGTTCGATCGAAGACTGGGCTGTTTATGCCGGAACCACGGGCCGCACCCTGGCACGCCGGTTTCTGCACGAAACGGGTATGAGTTTCGGTCAGTGGCGCCAACAGGCCCGCCTGCTGGAGGCCATGCGCTTGTTGGCAGATGGTGTTCCCGTAACCACGGTTGCCATGGATCTGGGTTACAGCAGCCAGAGCGCGTTTATTGCCATGTTCAGAAAAGCACTGGGTAAAACACCCGGTAAATATTTTGCGTCCCAGAGCAAAACCCGGGCAAATTGATTCAATTTTTGATGGTGGCTTTGCGTAACATCAACAAGTTAGAGCATTTTCTGTGAACCCGTGTGAACAGATAATGTTCTAGCGACCGGACAGTCTGGCGAATTGCACCTGCGCCTCGTCCGCCAACTGTCGGGTCAGGTCGCCCGCATCACCTTCGCGGCCCAGACCGACTGCCTGTCCAGCCAGAAAAGATGAGAACTCGACAGAACCGGCTGCCTCGGCACTGGCCTTGAACGGTGCCAACACACCATAACCCATGGGAAAGGCCATAGGCGTGTCAGCGATTGGTCCCAGGTCCTGGGTCAGGCGGGTGGCAAAACCACGTGCGGCACGCCCGGAAAATACGTTGGTCAGAACCGTTGCCTCGTCTGTGCCCGCTGCTAACCGCGCCCTGTACATCTCATTGGCGAGAGATTGTCCGGTCCGCAGATATGCGGTGCCAATCTGGACACCCGAAGCACCAAGGGCAAAGGCGGCTGCAATGCCGCGCCCGTCAGCAATACCACCTGCAGCAATAACCGGCACCTGGACCGCATCCACAATTTGAGGAACAAGAGCCATAGTACCAGCCTGCTCGGTAACGGTTTGCGAGAGAAACATGCCGCGATGGCCACCCGCTTCGGTGCCCTGGGCAATGATCGCATCACACCCACGTTCGGCCAGCCAGACTGCCTCCTCAACCGTGTTGGCGGTACTGATCACCACACATCCCGTCGATTTTACACGCGCAACCAGATCAGCCGCAGGCAAACCGAAATGGAAGCTGACCACAGCGGGAGAAAGTTTCTCCACCAACTGGCAGTGTTCCTCACCAAACGGTGCAAGATTTGAACCGGACGCGGCCAGTTCAGGCGAAACACCAAGTTCGTCGCAATAGGGCGCAAAATTGTCCAGCCAGGTCTGTTCCGTGGTCTCGTCGTAGGCATTGAATTCATGGCAGAAAAAATTGAGATTGAAGGGTTTTGACGTACGGCTGCGAACAGCGCCAATGTCCATCCTAATCTGTTCCATGCTGCGACTGGCACAGGGCAAGGATCCAAGTCCGCCTGCTTCGCTGACCGCTGCAGCCATCTCATGTCCGCTGGATCCCGCCATGGGCGACTGGAGGATGGGAATGCCGATGCCAAACAGATCGATCACCCGTGTATCAGGCCACATGGTGATTAACTCCCGAGAAGTTTCGATTCAATAGCCTGCAGGGCATCCCCTGCCCTCGAACCGTCCGGGCCACCGGCCTGGGCCATGTCAGGTCTGCCACCGCCGCCTTTGCCGCCGACAACCTCGGAGCCCGCGCGGACGAGTTCGACCGCATTGAATTTTTCCGTGAGATCATCCGTCACACCGACCACCAGTGATGCTTTGTCACCGTCCACGGCGACCAGTGCCACCACGCCTGAGCCCAGCTTGTTTTTCAGATCATCCGCCAGACCTTTGAGTTCCTTGGCGGGTACGCCCGACACCACGCGACCGATGTAGCTGGTACCGGCCACGTCGCGGGTATCATCCGCCTGAGCTGTACCACCACCGGCGGCCATCTGGCGTCGCACATCGGCAAGTTCCCGTTCGAGCTTTTTGCGGTCATCCACCAACGCAGCGACCCTGTCCGCCACATCGGCGGGTGCAGCCTTGAGAATACCGGCCACCGACTGGACGATGGCGTCCTGATCGCGGAAATACTGTTCGGCCCCTTGCGCTGTTACCACTTCGATGCGCCGGACGCCCGCTGCCACGGCGCTCTCCGAGACGATCTTGCACATGGCAATATCGCCGGTGCGGTGCACGTGGGTGCCGCCGCACAGCTCAGTCGAATAGCTCTGCTCACCCTCGCCTACGCCCATACTGACTACCCGGACCTCGTCGCCGTATTTTTCGCCAAACAACGCCATGGCACCAGCTTCGACGGCGGCGGCGGGTTCCATCAGACGGGTGATCACATCAGAATTAGCCCTGATCTGGGCGTTCACATCGGCTTCAACCTGCATGATCTCGTCCGCTGAAATGGCTTTGGGATGCGCGATATCGAAACGCATGCGGTCAGGTGCGACCAGCGAGCCCTTTTGTGTCACATGCTCGCCCAACCGGCGGCGCAGGGCCTCATGCACCAGATGGGTCACGGAATGATTGGCCCGCAGGCCGGATCGACGGTCGTGATCAACCTCCAGAATGATATCGTCACCCACCTGTACACCGCCCGCGGTAACGCGGCCCTCGTGCACATGCAGGGCACCCAGTTTCTTGTGAGTATCCGATACAGTGATCTGACCACCACCACTGGTATGGATGGTTCCGGCATCACCCATCTGACCGCCGGACTCGCCATAAAACGGGGTCTGACTGGCAACCACGAATACATGATCGCCCTCACCTGCCTGTTTCACACGGGCACCGTCTTTGACCAGATCGACGATCTGGGCCTCGGCGCGCTCGGTGGCATAACCCAGAAATTCGGTCGCGCCCTGTTGGTCCAGAATTTCGAACCAGACGGCTTCGGTTGCCGCATCGCCCGAACCTGCCCAGGCCTTGCGTGCATCCGCCCGCTGGCGTTCCATGGCGATCTCAAAGGCGGCAACATCAACGCCAATAGACCGGGACTTCAGCGCGTCTTCCGTCAAATCAAGCGGAAACCCGTAGGTGTCATAAAGCTTGAACGCGACCTCGCCATCAAGCTGACCGCCGTCATCCATGCCCTGGGTCGCTTCATCCAGCAGTTTGAGACCCCGGTCGAGAGTCGTTTTAAACCGGGATTCCTCCAGTTTCAGGGTTTCGGTAATCAGTGGCTCGGCCCGCAGCAGTTCCGGAAACGCCTGTCCCATCTGGCCGGTGAGCGCTGGCACCAGTTGCCACATGAGCGGATCCTTGCAGCCCATAAGCTGGGCGTGGCGCATGCCGCGTCGCATGATCCGCCTCAATACATACCCGCGCCCTTCGTTGGACGGCAGCACACCGTCAGCAATCAGGAAGCTGCAGGCCCTGAGATGGTCGGCAATGACCCGGTGTGAAATCTTGAAATCACCATCGGCGTCCTGACCCGAAACGTCGGCGGATGCATTGATGAGCGTGCGGATCAGGTCAATATCATAGTTGTCGTGCGAGCCCTGCATGACAGCGGCAATGCGCTCCAGTCCCATGCCGGTATCGATAGACGGACGTGGCAGATCAATGCGCTCATCCAGGGAAACCTGCTCATACTGCATGAACACCAGATTCCAGATTTCGATAAATCGGTCGCCGTCTTCGTCGGGGCTGCCGGGCGGTCCGCCGGGGATATGATCGCCATGATCGTAGAATATCTCGGAACAGGGGCCACAGGGACCGGTGTCGCCCATGGCCCAGAAATTGTCTGACGTGGGGATTCGAATGATCCTGTTCTCCGGCACCCCGGCAATTTTCTTCCACAAATCGAATGCGTCGTCGTCCTCGGCAAAAACGGTAATCAGCAACCGGTCCTCGGCCAGACCGAATTCGCGGGTGATCAGATTCCAGGCCAGTTCGATGGCATGTTCCTTGAAATAATCACCAAAGGAAAAATTGCCGAGCATCTCGAAAAATGTGTGATGGCGCGCGGTGCGGCCCACATTCTCCAGGTCGTTGTGTTTACCACCTGCGCGCACGCATTTCTGTGACGTAACGGCGCGGCTGTAATCGCGCTGCTCCAGACCCGTGAAGACGTTCTTGAACTGAACCATGCCGGCGTTGGTAAACATGAGTGTCGGATCGTTCTGCGGCACCAGCGGACTCGAACTCACGATCTCATGATCGTTGGCGCCGAAATAATCCAGGAACGCTTTACGAATATCGTTGACCGTCTGCATGTGTATTCTAAACCCCGTCATATAACACCGCTCAATTCAGCAGCGCGGCACCCGTCCATCATGGGTTTTACCGGGGGGCTTCCATGCTGTCCAGCAGCCGGAACACCAAAAAAAGTGCTGCAAACGAAAACGCGGACCCGAAGGCCCGCGTTTATACATGGATCAATCAAAGATCATTCATAAGAGGTGACTGGTCAGCCCTCGTTGATTTCGGCAGGTGTTTCCGGAACGGCGTCATCTTCGCTCTCGGCAGCACTCTCGCTTTCACCGACCAGCATGGCTTCGGATACCAGTCCGGCATTCTGGCGAATGAGGGCCTCGATTTCATTGGACATTTCCGGGTGTTCGCGCAGGAACGTCTTGGCATTTTCGCGGCCCTGACCGATACGTTCGGAGCCGTAGGAGAACCATGAGCCGGATTTTTCCACAACACCGGCTTTGACGCCCAGATCAAGGATTTCACCCATCTTGGACACGCCTTCACCGTACATGATATCGAACTCGATCATCTTGAAGGGTGGTGCCATCTTGTTTTTGACGACCTTGACCCGGGTCTGGTTCCCGACAACTTCGTCACGGTCCTTGATAGAACCGATACGGCGGATTTCCAGTCTGACGGACGAATAAAACTTGAGTGCATTGCCGCCCGTCGTCGTCTCGGGATTGCCAAACATGACACCGATTTTCATCCTGATCTGGTTGATAAAGATGATCGTGGTATTGGAGCGGGCAACAGAGGACGTCAGTTTGCGCAATGCCTGACTCATCAGCCTTGCCTGCAGGCCAACATGGTGATCACCCATTTCACCTTCCAGCTCGGCCCGGGGCACCAGAGCCGCTACACTGTCGATGACCAGAACATCCAGGGCACCGGAGCGAACCAGCGTATCGGCGATTTCCAGCGCCTGCTCGCCCGCATCCGGTTGGGAGATCAGCAGTTCGTCAACATTCACACCAAGTTTGACCGCATAGGACGGATCAAGCGCGTGCTCGGCATCAATAAAAGCACAGGTACCGCCCGTTTTCTGGGCTTCGGCAATGGCATGCAGGGCGAGCGTCGTTTTGCCCGAGCTTTCAGGGCCGTAAATCTCGACAACACGTCCGCGTGGCAGGCCACCGATACCCAGACCAATGTCCAGACCGAGGGAACCTGTGGAGACAACATCCGTATCAACGGTCTCACGCTGTCCCAGTCGCATGATGGAACCTTTACCGAACGCGCGTTCGATTTGAGTCAACGCGGCATCAAGTGCCTTGTTCTTTTCCACGTTGCCTCCCTTTTCATTATCTTTTTTTACGAGCCGAAGCGCTGCGTCTGACATGGTGTACCTCACTTATTCCATAGGGTCATCACTGTTTCAATGATCTGATATGTACATGTTTTGTTCTTATTGGCAACATATTTTTTTATCACATTGATAAATAACATTATTTTTTGATTTTGTTCTCAATTTGTTGCTAAATAGCGATATCATTAATGGTTCGACATCGAAATGATTTAAACATAGCGTTCACACTGTGTGGAAGAATCCAGTGGCATTTACGCCCGATTCAATTCGCGGCATCAAAGTTCAAAGCCTTCTGATACCCCCAGTACCGCCTGAATCCCGCGAATACAGGCCTCGATCCCGTGACGGAGCGCCAATCCACGTCAAACACACGACCATAGACGTCACCCAGTTCACTATGATCCCCCTTGCGTAGGGCTAGTGATGTATGCAGGCAGTCTGTGTGTATGCGGCGCTCCTCCACAACAAAGTCGCGTTGTAGACACGAATGCTATGGTTGTACTGCTCCATGGACGACCGCAAGGCGTTGGAATCCAGTAATGCATAGACCAGCGAAAACATAACAATGTGATTTAGGCGGTATTTCTGTAGTTTATTGTTTCATGCGCCCGAATCATTCCTGCCATGACCGTGTTGCGGGTAAACTTGGCTTAGGTTAGGGTCTTGATACGTAAGATTTTACAGTCGCTCTCGTACAGATCACAACCCGTCAAACCACAACCAGTGAAGGATCAGTTTCATGATCAAGAAAATACTGATAGCCGTCGATGGCTCCAAGCATTCCATGAAGGCGGTAGAGTTTGGCTCTGTGATTGCCAAAGGTCTGGGTGCCGAAGTCCTGCTGTTCCACGTGGTCAAACCCTATAATCTGCCTGACAGTCTGAAAAAATTCGCCGAGGCCGAGCACATGGCAACCATTGACGCGGATTTGCTCAAAAAAGGTGCACAGTATCTGTTGGCCGGTGCGACTGACGTGGCACGCGGCGCTGGTCTGACCGATGTGGAAATCGAAGTCGAAGAAGGGCCAATTGCGCGGACAATTGTGGCACGGGCCGGGACCTACAAGGCTGACATGATTGTCATCGGATCCCGTGGCATGGGTGACATCGAGGGCATGTTGCGCGGCGGCGTATCGCACCGTGTGGAACTGTTGGCGAAATGCCCGATTACGGTCGTCAAATAGGAAACAGACGGGCGTCTGCCTGTCAGGTATCTGTATCGCTCATGACGTCCTTGACGGTGCCGGCCAGGGTTTTCAGGCTGAACGGTTTGGCCAGAAAGTGAATTGACGGATCACGACTGATCTCTTCACGGAACACTTCTTCCGTATACCCTGACATGAGCACGACGCGCATGTCAGGCATTTCCTGTCGAACCAGTTGAATAAACGTATGACCGTCCATACCCGGCATGACCACGTCTGATACAATCAGGTCGATGGGCTCTGGCGTGTCGTTCAATACATCCAGCGCCGTCTCGCCGTTATCGGCTTCCAGAACGGTATAGCCCTTGTTGCGCAGAGCCCGCGCGCCAAACAGTCGGACCGCGTCTTCGTCTTCCACGAGCAGGATGACGCCGCTGCCGGTCAAATCAGTTGCTGTCGTGCCCTTGCTGGCATCCAGTTTCTGTGCCGCACGGTGGTCCAGCAGGGCCTTGTCCGCAGCGCGTGCGGCGGCCGATGGACCGGTTTCACCTTCCGCTCCACTGGCGGGCAGGTAAATGTGAAAAGAAGTGCCCTGCCCCAGCGCGCTTTCCACAAAGATGTAGCCTTCCGACTGGCGGATGATGCCGTAAACCGTGGACAGGCCCAGGCCCGTGCCCGCACCCACTTCCTTGGTCGAGAAGAAAGGCTCAAAGATACGCTCAATATTTTCTCTGGAAATTCCGGTGCCGGTGTCCGATACGGAAATCACAACGTAGGTGCCCGGTGGCATCACATCCGGCCCGCGTTGAATTGGTGCCGTGACGGTTTCATTGTGCGTGCGAACACTCAACGTACCGCCACCCGGCATGGCATCGCGTGCATTCACCGCCAGATTGATAACCACCTGATCGAACTGGCCCCGGTCTGCCCGGACCAGATAGGCATCGGGCGCGTGCTCGAATGTCAGTTCGACCCGCTCGCCGATCAACCGACCCAAAAGATGGGACAGATCACCCAGCATTTCCGTTGGATCCAGGATGACCGGCTTCAGGGTCTGTTTGCGTGAAAACGCCAGTAGCTGACGGACCAGATTGGTTGCCCGATTGGCGTTTTGCTTGATCTGCATGATATCAGCGAACGACTCATCGTCGGGTCCGTGGCGTTCCAGAAGCAGGTCTGAAAACCCGATCATGGCTGTCAGCAGGTTATTGAAATCGTGCGCAACGCCACCAGCCAGTTGGCCCACGGCCTGCATTTTCTGGGACTGGGTAAACTGAACCTCCAGATGGCGGTGTTCCGTTTCATCAATGACATGCAGAACCATACCGTCCCCATTGTTGATTCGGGAGATGTAAAGGGACGCAGCACGTTCCGTGGCATCGTTTGACGGGAACCGCGCTTCCACATGGGCGGAGCGCGCCGTCCCCATCACCAGCTTGGACAAAATACCGTTGTAATCATCCAGGTCCTGTGGCGCGATGTATGTGGACAGAGATGCCCCGCTCAACGCGTCCTGATCAGTACCCAGAAA
>JAJFID010000294.1 GCA_021775325.1 Rhodospirillales bacterium | reverse complement strand
CAGACCGCTTTCGGGCTCGGGTGCCTATGGCATTATGGCCTCCATCATTCAGGACCCGAACATCGGCCCGGACAGTTACACAGGTTATCTGGTGACAACCCTGCAGGGCTCGACCGAGACCACATTCTATGTGCTGGCCGTGTACTTCGGTGCGGTTGGTATCCGCCGCATTCGTTATGCGCTGATACCGGCATTGCTGGCTGATCTGGCTGGCGTCATCGGCGCTGTCATCGCGTGTACTTATCTGTACGGATAGGGGCAGGATAATCATGCCCGGAGACGCCAAACTTCTGGTCATGCTGGCGACCTATAACGAGGTCGGCAACGTCCGGCATGTTTATGCAAAAGTGCGCGAGGCCGTTCCCGGGGCGCATATTCTGTTCGTGGATGACAATTCACCGGATGGCACAGGCCGGGAAATCGACCGCATAATTGAGGGCGACAGCGGTGTCTCGGTCCTGCACCGGCCCGGTAAAATGGGCGTGGGCAGCGCCCACCGCGACGGTATTACCTGGGGCTACGATCACGGGTTTGCGACGATCATCGCCATGGACTGCGACATGCTGCATTCACCGGATCACCTGCCGGATTTGCTGGCGACGGACCCGGCTGCCGCGGTGGTGGTTGGCTCCCGGTTTCTGAGCGGCGATTCAATGCCCGGCTGGCAACTGCACCGACGGTTGCTCACCCACACGGCCCACGTGATGACGCGCTATTGCCTGGGCCTGCCCTATGATGCCACCGGCTCGTTCCGGCGTTATGATCTGACCGTCATTCCCCGACAGTTTCTGGATCTGGTGAAATCGGACGGTTACGCATTTTTTTTCGAGAGCCTGCACATCCTGCACCTGAACGGGATTGCCATTGACCATGTGCCGGTGGTTCTGCTGGCCCGGACCAGCGGGGTCTCCAAGATGAGGCTGCGGGATATGCTCAACAGCGCCCGGGTCCTGATGCGTCAGATTTTTCGGGCGACGTTTCGCAGACACGACATGCTGATTTCCCGGAACGGGCGGTCTGTCAGATCATGAACGATATCGCGCAACTTTTTGGTCCCACCATCAAGAACTATCTGGAGTTCCGGGGCTCGCTGCTGTCGCTGGGTTTTCTGTTTCTGTGTGCGTGGCTGCCCGTGGCGAGCCGGAACCGGGTCCATGCGCTGGTAGGGTGGCGTTTTGACACCATCGCCGTGTTTCTGATGGCGCTGTTTGTTGCAGCCAGTGTGATCTATCTGGCCTTTCCCGGATACTTCGATCACATGGAGCCCTCCGTTGCCCTGCTGGGCGGGGCCATGGTGCGCGGCGAGGCGCTCTACCCCGTCGCCGAGGTATTTCCCTATCATGGCACGGTGTATGGCCCGGCACTGGCCCATGTTCAGATGGCATCGAACCATTTCGGCTTGTCGATCATCGCAGCCTCCAAACTGCCCGGTGTTGTTGCCTTTATGGCGGCGCTGCTGCTGTTGCTGCTTGCCACCAACCGGTCCATGATCTCCCGCGGGTACCTCTTGCTGCTGTTGCCGTTCGGGGCCATTCTGTTCTGGAACCGGGCCGAGCCGTTCCTGCTGCTGCTGGTCTGTGTGGCGATTTTTCTGGGGCTGCGGAAGCCTGACGGCAAGACCCTGCCGATCATGTTTGGCGTCTTGGCGGGTGTTGCATCGGCCCTGAAAATACACGGCGCTATCTACGTGTTTGCCGCATGGCTTGCGATCTCCCTCGGCACCGGTGTTTCGGTGGCCGCGCTGCTGTGCTTCGGCGTCGGTGCGGTGGCTGCGTTTTTTGTCTTTTTCCTGCCCCAGCATGTATCGTTTGCGGGCCTGCTGTCCGCGCTGATGAATGCCCGTGATCAGGGCCTGTCACCGGCCATGGCGGCGCAGAGTTTTGCTTTTCTGGTGTTCATGAATGCGCCCGTTGTGATGCTGTGGCGGGGTGGCAGGCTGGACCGTCGTGATACGGTCATACTGGTTCTCGTTCTGGCGCTGGAAACACTGGTCGCTGTGCTGGCGAGCAAACCCGGCGCCGGGCCACACCATCTGTTGCCGTTTATCCCGGTCAATGCCCTGATCGTGCAGTACCTGCACGCCGCCCGTCCGGAAATGAACGTGTATCTGATCCGGGTGCTGTATGCGTCGGTGGTGTGCCACGCCCTGCTGGTGTTTGCCGGAACCCTGGCCAAACCCATGGCCGTGGGCTGGCAGGCCATGGCACAGGCCCGCGCCGAGGTAGCGCATTTCGACAGCGCCTATCCGGGTCTGGTCATGGGCGTTACGGATCAGGGCGGTTACGCCTATACGTTTTTCAGGCCGCTGCTGTCGGCCCGGCAGATCGACTACGCCACGTTCATGGATCTGCAGTATACGGGCACCGGTGACGGGGAGTTCCTGGAACGCCTGCATGCCTGCACCATCCCGGCCCTACTGATGATCAATACGGGCGCGCCGTTCAGTTTGGGCAATGCCTACACGGACCGGCCGCTGTTTTCAGACGATCTGCGAACGGCGTTTGCCGAGCATTATGTGCTGGCAGAATCGCAGCGGTATTTCTCCGCCTGGACCTGCGTGCCCCATTCCTAATCCAGCTCACTGATCTGATAACCGGCCTTGTCCAGCCAATGGGGATTGATTTCCACGCCCCAGCCCGGCGCGTCGGTGACGGTGGCATGACCGTCGACGATGTCGTAGGGCGAGCGTACGTACAGGTCCTGCTGCCAGGGATAATAGTCCGCGCCCTCGATGGAGAACTCCAGATACTTGCCCGCGTTGGGAATGGCGCGCAGCAGATGCATGGTGAACAGCGTCACCAGCGAATGATTGGCACAGTGCGGCGTGCAGGGGTAGCCCATGTCGGCCCCCATCTGCGCGACTCTGAGTGTTCTTGTCATGCCGCCCAGATAACACACGTCGGGCTGGATGATATCGACGGCGTGCATTTCCATCATGCGTCGCCAGGTGGGTATGTCGCAGTCCTGCTCGCCGCCGGTCACATCGATGCTGAGCGCCTCGGTCACCTGTTTTGTCTGTTCCAGCTCCCAGTAGGGGCAGGGCTCTTCGAAATGTGACACACCATTGTCTTCCAGAATCCGGCCCAGCTCGATGGCTTTGGCCGGTGAATAACAACTGTTGGCATCCACCAGCAGGGCGATGTCATCGCCCATGGCCCGGCGCATGGTTGGCACAATTTCTTCCGACCGGCCCGGCCATTCGTCCCGGTCGTGGCCGACCTCGGCACCCACGCGGAACTTGAAGGCATCGAAACCGGACTCGTCGCGCAGACGCACCAGCCGTTCGGCCTCGTCCGCCGGTGTGATGTCGCGTTTCATGGATGAGGCGTAGGCGCGGATGGTGCCGGGCGTGCCGCCCAGAAGTTCGCACACGCTCTTGCCCTCGCGTTTGCCAATCAGATCCCACAGCGCCGTATCCACCCCACCCATGGCCCGGCGCAGGTACGAGCCCGGAAACTTGTGCTCGCGGTCGGTGATCAGATCCATCAAGCCGCCGATGTCTTCTGTATGCCCATCCCCCAGCTCGTAACCCAGTGCATAGGGCGCCACCTGCCGGTGCAGCACCAGCGCGGTGATATCCGAATGATAGGTGGAGACCTGGCCCCAACCCTCGCCACCCGCCTCGTCGCGCACGCGCACAAACCCCACGTGTTCATTGGCAAAAGTCTCGATACTGCGGATTTTCATGATCGTCTGTTTCCCTGATGTGTATCTGTCCGGCCTCGCGTCTGTCAGCGCGAGAGTAAGGCTCGCGCGGCCACATACGCAATACCCATAAACGCCGCCTGCACAACGTGATTTGTGATGGCGACAGGGGGTGCAAGTCTGCTACCAAACAGCATGACCCTGACCATGCCCCCGGCCATGACCCCGGCCCGCCATACCGTTCAGTTGCTTGCCGTGCTCGGCCTGCTGGTGCTTATCAAGATGGCGGGGCTTGTGCTGTACGGCCCGGTCCATATGCCCGACAGTGCCGACTACGTGGCCTTTGCCCATACCATCCTGAACACAACCGCATGGCTGAGCGAAGAAGACCTCACGCGCGGCGGTCAGCCCGCCACCTCGTTCCGCATGATCGGCTATCCGGCGTTCATCGCACTGACAAAGCTGCTGGCGGGCGACGCGTGGGACTGGCTCGCGGTTTTGCTCCAGTTCGCCCTGTCGCTGGTGGCCTCGGGTTACGTGTATTTCCTCAGCACAACGCTCATGGCGGCAAGGGGCGGCGGCCACCGTGTGACCCAGTTCGTGGCGGTGTCTGTGACACTTGTGCACGGCGTGGGACAGTCGCTGGTGCTGGACCAGTGCATTCTGACCGACAGCCTCAACGCCAGTTTCCTGCTCATCCTGGCCGCACACACGGGCATCGCCATC
>JAJFID010000293.1 GCA_021775325.1 Rhodospirillales bacterium | reverse complement strand
CCACATTATGTTCCGGGCATTAGCTGTCCCAAGTGCCATGACAAACATTCGGATCAGCAAAAAAAGCGATACGCAGACCGTCAAATGCAGATGGAACTGGCACGATCTCGAAAGACGGTTCACCTGGGCAGCCAGGCAGGCCCGGAAACCAAGTAGGTATTGCAACAATGAGTCAGTCGGCTCTCCCTGTTTTGTACAGTTTTCGCCGCTGTCCCTACGCCATACGGGCCAGGATGGCATTATACATCAGTGGAACTCAGTGTGAGCATCGCGAAGTGGTCCTGCGTGATAAGCCTGCACATATGCTGGAATTGTCGCCGAAGGCGACGGTGCCCGTACTTCAGGTGACGCCTGATCAGGTTATCGATGAAAGCCTGGATGTTATGCTTTGGGCGTTTGCACAGAATGATCCTGATCACTGGATGCAACCCGACAGCGGCAGCTCCGATGATATGATGGCACTGATTGCCAGGGCAGACGGTGACTTCAAAAACAGTCTTGATCGATACAAATACCCCAATCGATATGAGGGTGCTGACCCTGTTCTCCACCGTAATGCAGGTGAGGCGTTTCTGTCAGTGTTAAATCAGCAGATCGAGAGGAGCTCTTTCCTGTTCGGAAATCGCCCTTGCCTGGCTGATATGGCCATCGCGCCATTTGTCCGGCAGTTCGCCAATACGGACCGAAGCTGGTTTGACCAGATCCCGTACCCGGCTCTCAGGAACTGGCTCGCTGCGTTCCTGGAATCTTCCGTGTTCCTGGGCGTAATGGACAAATATCCTCAATGGCAGCCCGGTGATCCGGTGACACTTTCTCCTGCGGCTACGGACTGATTCTATCAGCACGCCTGAAATTACGGTCGTCGCCAAATTTATTTCTCTTGGCGCGAGACGCATCGACTGCAAAGGTCTGACCGTCATAAAATAGGAAAATTCATGCAAGCAGTACCAGTTACACCACCTGTCAGGACAATGGCCCTGCAACGCGTGTTGACATGACGGCGGCGGTTGCAGCGCCCAACATGGGATACAGGCAGGGCGTGCTTCTGGTGGTTCTTGCTGGTGTGTTATGGTCAACAATCGGGCTGGGTGTCCGGCTCATGGAAGTGGCGAACGTCTGGCAGATTTTGTTTTATCGTTCATTCTCGCTGGCGTCTTTCCTGTTCATTCTGATCTCCATCCGGTCAGGTGGCAGGCCCATACCGGTTATCCGCAAGGTTGGGCTTGCCGGGTCCATCGGCGGCGTGGGTCTGGTGTTTGCCTTTGCTGGTGGGATCTATGCGATCCAGACCACGACTGTTGCCAACGCCATGTTCCTGTTTGCATCGGCACCGTTTTTCACAGCGCTGCTGGGGTGGTTGATCCTGCGTGAGGCCGTGCGGCGGGGAACATGGGTTGCCATGATCGTCGCCATGGCTGGCATCACAATCATGGTTTATGAGGGTTTTGCGAGTGGCTATTTGACAGGCAACATTGCGGCACTGGTTTCTGCATTGGGTTTCGCCGCTTTCACAATTGCCCTGCGATGGCGGAAACTTGATGACATGCTGCCGACCATATTTCTGGCGGGCGTTTTTGCCACCATTACCGCCGGGGTAACATGCCTGGGCTCAGGTTACACGATTTCCATTCCCACAAATGATATCGTGATTGCCATCGGGATGGGGGTGTTCCAGGTCGGGGCTGGTCTGGCTGTTTACACCATTGGCTCAAAACACGTACCGGCGGCGGAGCTGGCTTTGTTATCACTGGCCGAGGTTGTTCTGGGCCCCGTGTGGGTGTGGCTGTTCCTGGGTGAGACGGTCGGACTCTATACTTTGGTGGGCGGCGGTATCCTGCTCGCAGCCCTTGCCGGAAATGCGCTCAGTGGCGTCAGGCGGAAACCGACACCGGTGATGTAACGGTTCCCTGTGGCACGGGTCAGATCGTGCTGGTGCCGTAAACAGTCTCATTGACTTCCGGGTCGCCAATAACACCCGGCTCGTTTTCATAGACAAAGACACTCATCAAACGGTTTTCATCACCTTCAACGGTTGTGACACGGTGAAGGGAATTGCAGCCCCGAAAAATGACCAGGGCCCCGGCTTCGCGGGGAACGGTGACAACGTTGCTTCGGTCGCCCTGAACAACTTTGCTAACAGCATCGTAACACTGATCCGTGTCGGTGCGGGTATTGGGCACGATCTCGAAATCGCCGCCCCGCTCGGCCGCCTGCAGCATGAGTGTCATGGTGAAGGCATTCACGGAATCAAAATGCCAGGCCGAGTTATCGCCGTGGCTGTAGGCCAGAATGTTGGTTGGCTGCAGCGGGTCCTCGTTGGGATACAGTTTTGACACACCGACAATACCGGCGATGAAATCGATCATGGGCTGCCAGTAATACATCTGCACGATGCATGAGGTATCCGTGAACAGATGGCGTCCCATCATGGTGTAGGATGCCTGGAAAAACGTGTTGCGCGGATGGTCGTCCGGCAGGTCCGGATCGCGGGCGCGCTGCAGATAACAGTTGCGTTTCGACGATGCAGCGTTGCCCCGGGGTTTGATCGCGAACGCTTCGCGAACCGACGCATCGATGGCCTCCTGTGTAAAAAAATCAGGCATGACGCAATACAGTTGTGAGTCCAGGTCGCCCTTGAACTGTCTGATCAACGCCTGACAATCGTCGCTGTCTGAATCAGCAATAGGGTAACGCTCAAGGTTGATAATCTGTTCCACCGCCAAAACACCGTCGCTCATCTAACTTCCTCTCTGTCCAGACAGTTTCATGTTGGACCAGACTGTAATCTACATTACGGTTCGGGGGAACGGCTTTGATCGACATCAAGTCAGATGTGAGGGGACGAATGCCAACGTCAATACCAAGTGTTTTAATCACCGGTGCCAACCGGGGGATCGGGTTTGAACTGGCCCGCCAGTATGCGGCTGACGGCTGGACAGTTCACGGCGGCGTACGTGACCCGGACACGGCGGGTGTGCTCAGATCACTGGGTGCCACAGTCCACCAACTGGACGTATCGGACCATGACCAGATCAAAGCCGCAGCCAACGCGCTGCAGGGACAACCCATCGATCTGCTTATCAACAACGCCGGTATGTGGATTGGCGAGGATGAGCATTTTGGCCGCTTCACCAATGCCCAGTGGATGGAACAGTTCCGCATCCACGTGTTTGGCACGCTGGCTGTGTGCGAGGCGTTTGTGGACAATGTGGCCGCCAGCGAGCGGAAACTCATCGTCAACATCTCGTCGGGTAACGGCAGTTTCGGCTGGGAACGCGGACCGGGCGACTATCCCTATGATACCTCAAAGGCCGCGCTCAACACCCTGAGCAAGGGCATGTCCACGGATCTGAGAGATCGCGGTATCACCGTGATCAGCATGACGCCGGGCAATGTGCAGACCGACATGTCCGGCCCAAATGCCATGCTCACCCCCGAACAAAGCATTACCGGTATGCGCCGGGTGATCGCCGGGCTGGACCTGTCCAAATCCGGCACCTTCTGGCGCTACAACGGGGAGCAGGCACCATGGTGAACCGGGCGAGCAGCGTGCTCATCACCGGGGCCAATCGCGGGGTTGGCCTGGAACTCACGCGGCAGTACGTGGCTGCCGGGTGGCGGGTTCACGCCTGTTGCCGAAATCCGACGGGCGCTGAACTGCTCCGTGATGTTTTGCTCGGCCACGACGGTGTCATCCATCCGCTGGATGTGAGCGACCATCAATCCATTCACGATCTGAAGGATGCCCTGGAGGAGGAACCGCTGGACGTGCTGATCAACAACGCGGGCATTTTTGGTGGCGACCATCAGTCTTTTGGCGATATGGACTACGCAGCCTGGGCGGAAACGCTGGAGACCAATACCTTCGGGCCGTACCGGCTGATCGAGGCCCTGCTGGACAATGTGGAGGCCGGGCGCTCAGCCAAAGTCATCAACATCTCCAGCGGTATGGGTTCCATCACCAACTATGTGCGTGGCGGCGATTATATCTATCGCACCAGCAAGACGGCACTGACCATGGTGACGCTGAACCTGGCTTACGATCTGAAAGACAGAGGCATCATTTTTGCGGCCTTCCACCCCGGCTGGGTCCAGACCGATATGGGCGGCGCGGCGGCCGATCTGACAGCACAAGAAAGCGCCGCCGCGCTTAAATCCAGCATCGATGGTCTGACCAGCGATCGTAACGGCGCGTATCTGAACTACGATGGCGCAACCATTCCCTGGTGATACAGAACTCATGAAAAACTCAGACATTTACCATCCCGAATTCCAGCTCAAACCCTGGTGGTGGGAAGCCTATCAGCCCAAAGTCGAGGATCTGGCGGACGTGCCGCAGACCGCCGACGTGGCCATCATCGGTGCCGGTTACGCCGGTCTGGCGGCGGCGCTGGAGCTTACCAAACAGGGCAAAACGGCGGTGGTATTCGATACGGAGCATCCGGGTTTTGGCGCCTCCACACGCAGCGGCGGCATGATCTCCGGCGGACGGAACGTGGGCAAACGTTATACCCGCGAAACACCGGAAGAAGCCCGCCAGATCGAAGCCATGCGCCATGATGCGGCGGACAGTTTTGATCTCATCGAAAGCCTGATCAAAGACAACAACATCGACTGCGGCTGGCACAAAACCGGCACCTTTTACGGGGCCTGGTGCCGGAGCCACTACAATGCCATGACCGACAAGGTGGCCGCCCTCAATGCCATCGAAGAGGGCGACGCCCGGCTGATACCACAGGATCAGCAGCGCGCCGAAATCGGCAGCGACTATTACCGCGGCGGCATGGTCATCGAGCGCGGCGCACACCTGCATCCGGCGCTGTATTTCAAGGGCCTGCTGGATCTGTGCCGGGCCGCCGGTGTGACCATCTGCGCCAAGGCACCGGTGACAGACTTGAACCAGTCGCCCGCCGGCTGGCTGGTGGGCACCAGCCGCGGTGCCACCATGAGCGAGCACGTCGTTGTCGCCACCAACGGCTATACGGGCAAAGTCACACCGGATTTCGCCAAGCGGGTGATCCCCATCGGCAGCTACCTGATCGCCACCGAGGAACTGCCGGGTGACATCGCCGCATCCCTCAGTCCCAAAAACCGTGCCATCGCCGACAGTCGCCGGGTGCTGACCTATTACCGTATGTCGCCTGACGGCAAGCGGCTGCTGTTTGGCGGCCGGGCCAAGTTCGGCATTACCGATCCGCTGGAAACCGCACCCATTCTGTACCAGTTCATGACCGACCGTTTCCCGCAACTCAGGGGCAGCAGGATCACCCACGCCTGGACCGGCAATGTGGCTTTCACCATGGATGAGCTGCCGCATATGGGCGAGCTGAAAGGTATGCACTACGCGCTCGGGTGTAATGGCTCGGGTGTTGCCATGATGACCTATCTGGGCACCCAGACCGCCCGCAAGATCGCCGGTGCGGCCAACTACCAGTGCGCCTTCGACGGCCCGCAAATGCCCACACATCCGCTTTACAACGGCAACCCCTGGTTCATCCCCTGGGTCGGCCGATACTTCCGCACCCGGGACTGGATCGACCGCCAACTGGGCTGACCCGGTCCGGTCCGGTCCGAGCCGGACAGGCTATAATCAGGAAGGAACCGTGTGGTCGTTGGAGCCGGAAATGCACCTCAGATGCCACCTCTAACGTCGCACCGAGGATAAAATTTGCGAGACGATTTTGGCAATATTTTTAAGTTATTGAAAACAAACGCGGAATCGGCGGAAAGTAGACTTTTGCACACTTTTGAGCACTTTTTTGACCCTTCGAGGTCTACATTTCTATGAATATCAATGGCTTGGAGTGCTTTTGGTCGGGAAAATGTAAACAAATGTCTACAAAAATGTAGTCATGAAATGTAGACTTTTGGCTACTTTTGCAACAAAGCCAGTAAGTTGAGCCAGTGGCCCTGGGGCCAAATTTGTCCCTGTGCGCCGGGGAAATCACAACACAACCTACCAGAAAACCGGACCGGTCAGCCGCTAACATATTCACAATGTAAAATATCAAGTAGGAATAATAGCATAAAATTGGTGAAAAGTCAAGTTTTTTTGTAGGATTGATCAAGAATAGCCGAAATTACGGGGACGCTACTTAATTATGGATGACCTCACCGCGAGTCGTTGTCGTTCGATTTATGGCTTGATTGGCACGTGTGGTCGCACCGGGTGGTTCCTCAAGACGGCAGGCCAGGTCCAAAACAAAAAGATAAGTAAGGTGTCCCCAGAATTCCAGAATTCCCCTATCATTTCTCCGTTAAATTATTGAAATTAAATAGATTTTTATATTGCGTATGTATTGTTTTGTGATATAATGTTATATTATATATTATATTGTATGAAAAGATAATATTATTGAAAGATGTGTTATGGCGAAGAAAGCAAAGGTTTTGACCAAGGCGGACATAAAGCGTGTGATGGCGATTGCCGCTACGCAGCAGCATTCAGATAGAAACCGTGCAATATTCAGTTTGTCTCTGCTTGCAGGGCTGAGGGCCATTGAAATTTCAGGACTTACTGTCGGTTCTGTTCTGGGGGCAAATGGTATCGTAGATACACTCAACTTCACGAAATCCGGCACCAAAGGAAATAAAGCCAGATCGGTCCCAGTCAGCAAACGTCTCGCCAAGGAACTGGCGTCATATCTGGAAACGCTGGATCATCGATCACTAGAGCCACATCGCCCCTTGTTTGTTAGCCAGAAGGGTGGGGGTTTTACACCTCATGGTATCGTCATGCTCTTGCAACGGATGTACCGGGATGCTGGCATCAATGATGCAAGTTCACACTCAGGTCGTCGCAGTTTCGCCACAGGGCTTGCAGAGAAGGGTGTTAGTGTTTTTGTGCTTAAAGAACTGATGGGACATTCATCAATTCAAACAACCAGTGGATACGTCCATGCTGGAGAGCATCAACAGCGTAATGCTGTGGAATT
>JAJFID010000292.1 GCA_021775325.1 Rhodospirillales bacterium | reverse complement strand
CAGGATTCAGGCCGTCATGATGGACGAAGAGTCGCTCACTGTAACCTATAAGGCTGTACTCGGAGAACCGCGCAGCGCCTACCGCAAGGGCGATGACTGGGATGGCCGCGGTGACTGCATAGATTGCAAGGCGTGTGTCGTAGCCTGTCCCATGGGCATAGACATTCGTGACGGCCAGCAACTTGAATGCATTACCTGTGCGCTGTGCATCGATGCCTGTGACGACGTCATGCAAAAAATCAACAGGCCAAGGGGACTCATCGGTTATGATTCCCTGGCAAATTCAGACCGCCGGGCCAAGAATAATCACGATTCGATCAAGTTCATCCGCGGCAGGACACTTGTTTATGCAGGCGTTCTTGCCATTGTGGGCCTTGGCATGCTCTCGGTACTCCTGATGCGATCCGACCTGGACATTAATGTCCTGCGCGACCGGAATCCGCTTTTCACGGCCCTCGCCAACGGGGATATCCGCAACGGCTATACATTCAAGGTGCTGAACAAGTCCCGCGAACAGCGAACTTTCTCCATTTCGGTGAGCGGCATGGACGGGTTGCAGATGAAACTCGTGGGCTCCGAAGACGTCAATGATTTCTCGGTCCCTTACGTGACGGTAAAACCTGACCGGTTACAGAGTTTCAGATTACTGGTCACGGTACCCGCTCACACCATGATCTCAGATGCACACGATATCCAGTTAGAACTGACTGATGTAAACAGTCAACATACGGCCATATACAACACGATTTTCAGGGGGCCGGAACAATGAACGCGCCAACCGTCATAACCGGTCGCAAAGTGTTGGTGGGCATGGTGTTGTTCTTTGCTACTGTGTTGGCCGTCAATGGCACATTTTTCTTTTTTGCTGTCAAAAGTTGGCCCGGGTTGGTTAATGAAAAAGCGTACGAGAACGGTCTGACCTACAACCGAACCCTGGATAATGTAGAACAACAACGTGCACTTGGTTGGCAAAGCGAACTGGAACTTGGCCTCGCATCGCAGGGGCAACAGATAACGGTTATTATTGTTGATCGGGATATGGAGCCCGTACAGGATTTGGCCGTCCACATCGTGTTTCGCCGGCCTGTTAATGATGTTGAAGACATTGAACTGGCGTTATCTGAAACCCGTCCGGGAAAGTACGCGGCAACGACAGAACTGACAGCGCGTGGACGCTGGTACATCCAGATATCTGCATCGCAGCAGGGTGAGGTTCTGTATCGTTCGGAGCATGAGGTCATGGTTCGGCCATGAATGTCATAACCCACGATGTCCAGGTGGCTGATGTGTCTGGCCAGCCCGAACTGGCCGCTTCGTGCGTCGTTGACATGCCGGGTGGGATCCAACGCCTGAACCTGATGGTGCAGAATGTGCACTGTTCCGGTTGCATTCAGAAAATTGAACGGACTCTGCATGCGACCCCCGGTATCGTGCGGGCCCGGGTAAACCTTTCGACCAAGCGTCTTGTGGTTGAGTGGCAGCCTTCGGCGATTTCGGCCCCTCGGGTCATAAACATGCTAGCCGATCTGGGGTTCCCTGCAACGCCCTATGACCCTCAGAGACTCCAGTTAGCGGGCGGCGAGGAAACCGGAGAGTTGCTAAAGGCGCTTGCTGTCGCCGGATTTGCCGCCGCTAATATCATGCTGTTGTCTGTCTCGGTCTGGGCCGGGTACAACAACGGAATGGGTGAGGCCACACGGGCTGTATTTCACTGGCTGTCAGCGCTGATTGCCCTGCCGGTGGTCGTTTATGCCGGAATGCCATTTTACCGGTCCGCTCTGACGGCCCTGCGTGCAGGGTCACTGAATATGGATGTTCCCATATCGTTAGCTGTCGTTTTGGCGTCGGGTATGAGCCTTTATCAGACCATCAACGGCGGTCAGCACACCTATTTTGACGCAGCAGTAACATTGCTGTTCTTCTTGCTGGTTGGCCGGTATCTGGACCGCCATGCCCGGGCAAAGGCCCGATCTGCAGCGGAACAACTGGTGACGTTGACGGCAACAAACGCCTTGGTGGTTCAGCCCGGTGGCGCGTTACGCAGCATGCCTGTGGACCAATTGAGCGCAGGCATGGCCGTTGTGGTGGCGGCTGGCGAACGGATCCCTGTTGATGGTGACGTGCAGGACGGCGCAAGCGATGTGGATGCCAGTCTGGTCACGGGCGAAAGCCTGCCGGTCAACGCATCAACTGGAACGTCCGTATACGCTGGTACGCTGAACCTGTCCCAACCGCTGACCATCAGCATCACAAAAGCCGGTGACGACACCTTGCTATCCGAAATCGTGCGTCTAATGGAAGCGGCGGAGCAGGGGCGCGCCCGGTATGTACGTTTAGCGGATCGCGTGGCTGCACTGTATGCGCCGGTTGTACACATACTCGCCGCCGCAACCTTCGCAGGCTGGATGATGTTTGGTAACGCCGGATGGGAGGTCTCTCTCATGGTCGCAATCGCGGTGCTGATAATCACGTGCCCTTGTGCCATGGGACTCGCTGTTCCTGCCGTGCAGGTGGTTGCCACGGGACGGTTGTTACAGCACGGCGTGTTGTTAAAAACGCCAGATGGTCTGGAACGGCTGGCTGCGGCGGATACGGTCGTTTTCGACAAGACCGGTACGCTGACCACAGGCGAATTGCATCTGGAAAACCAGCTTGACGTCTCGAATGAGAATCTGGCGCTGGCGGCGGCGCTGGCTCAATTCTCCCGGCACCCGGTTTCGCGCTCTATCACGCGCATCTGGGGCGATCAGCCTGTCCCGGAAACAGGCGCGGTCCTGGAGGTGCCCGGTTGTGGGCTTGAGGCGGAGTTCGCGGGAAAACGTGTTCGGTTGGGTAAGGCAGACTGGTGTGGTGCTGTTCCAGGTGAGGACAATGGAATAGTCGATGGTCTTGAAATCTGGTTGACGATGGAGGACGCGCATCCGTGCAGAATGGTCTTCCGGGATCAGATCAGGCCTGATGCCAAAGACGCTGTCATGAGTTTGAAGCAACTTGGCCTCGATATCGCGTTGTTGTCGGGTGATCGGGCAAGCCATGTGGCGCGGGTTGCGCGATCCATCGGGATCACAAATTTTTTGGCCAGTCAGATGCCTGCTGACAAGGCGGCCTATGTGCATGAACTGGCCCAGTCAGGCCGGAAGGTTCTGATGGTAGGCGATGGCATCAATGATGCACCCGCACTGGCCACGGGTCATGTTTCAATGTCGCCGGCATCGGCGGCCGACATCAGCCAGAGTGCCGCTGATCTGGTGTTTCAGGGCGGCACCCTGACCTCGATTCCGGCCAGTATCATGACCGCCAGATCGGCAAACCGGCTGGTTATGCAGAATTTTTCTCTGGCATTGCTCTACAACGTCATTGCGGCACCGCTCGCCATGGCCGGGCTCGCAACGCCGTTGCTTGCGGCGATTGCCATGTCATCAAGCTCCATTATCGTGACCCTGAACGCGCTTCGCTTGCGGCTGTTCAAATGGAGGGTCATGTCGTGAACGCCCTCGCCATTCTGGTTCCTGCCGCATTGTTTCTCGGATTTCTCGGCCTGTGTGCCTTCTTCTGGTCGATCAGATCTGGTCAGTATGAAGATATGAGTGGTGCTGCCGAGCGCATACTGATTGATGACGAAACGAACACTGCGGACTAGAGAAGAACCCGCCCCTCATATAGGCTGTATGGCATCGAGCCACGGCAATTGAACGGGATCCGCAGGAGCGCTACATGTTCGTCTATCAGGAGTTGGCGGCCCGTGCCGCAGCAGACGAGCCCGTAACGGTTGGTCTGATTGGTGCCGGAAAATTCGGTTCCATGTTTCTGTCTCAGGTTCCGTCAACACCGGCACTGAGTGTTGCTTTCATTGCCGATCTTGATCCGGCGCTGGCGCGGGAGGCGTGCCGTACGGTTGGGTGGACGGATGAGCGTATAGCAGCAACCCGTTTCCATGATGATGCCATAACCATGATCAGGGGTGGCAACGTGGATGTGGTAATAGAGGCCACCGGTAATCCTGTTGCTGGAATAGCCCATGCTCGGGAAGCCATCCGAAACGGTCTCAACATCGTCATGGTGAACGTGGAGGCGGACGCACTTGCCGGCCCGCTACTGGCGGATGAAGCCCGTAGGGCTGGCGTCGTCTACTCCATGGCCTACGGCGATCAGCCCGCGCTGACGTGTGAACTGGTGGAATGGGCCCGTGCCTCGGGTTTTGATGTGGTGGCGGCTGGCAAGGGTACCAAATACCTGCCCGAATATCACACCGCCACACCCGACACGGTCTGGAATCACTACGGCCTGACACCCGAGCATGCCGCATCGGCCGGTATGAACAGCCAGATGTTCAACAGTTTCCTGGACGGAACCAAGTCCGCGTTGGAAATGGCGGCTATTGCCAACGGCACAGGGTTGAAACCGCCGCTGAATGGGCTGCAGTTTCCGCCCGCTGGCATGGATGACCTTGCCCAGGTGTTGCGACCGGAATCCGAAAGCGGTGTGCTTGCTCACAAAGGCCAGGTGGAGGTGGTTTCCTCGCTACGGCGGGACGGGAGTCCTGTACCGCGGGACCTGCGTTGGGGTGTCTACGTTGTGGTTGAGGCACCCAATGACTATACGGCGGACTGCTTCCGCCAGTATGGCATGAACACGGATGCGACGGGGCGGTATGCGGCCATGTACAAACCCTTCCATCTGATCGGGTTGGAGTTAAATATCTCCATCCTTTCTGCCGCATTGCTGAACAAGCCAACCGGCATGACCCTGGGTTTTGTGGCTGACGTCGTGGCGACGGCCAAACGGGACCTGAAGGCAGGCGAAATTCTGGATGGTGAAGGCGGGTATACAGTGTGGGGCAAACTCTATCCTGCGGCAAAATCATTGCAACTGGGCGGGTTGCCCATCGGCCTCGCGCACGATGTGACGCTACGCACAGACATTGGCATGAACCAGCCTGTTCGCTGGCAGGACGTGGATATGGATGAAACGCTGGATGCTGTCACCTTCCGTCGTCAAATGGAGCAGAAGTTCGCCCCGCCATCATAGACGGAAAAAAAATCAATGACGGCAAGTTTGACGCCTTGCACTCCAATCGAAAATGAACTTGTGTAGCGTTTGACGCCGCACATCACGCTGTGGTCTGGGAGATCATCTTGCTGAAATCTGTTTTCGTGACCATTGACGATATCTACGTGCCCGCTGATCGCCGCAAGGAGCTTGATCCGGCCAGGGTTGAGGAAGTCGCCGAGCAGATCATGGACGAGGCTGAGAGCAGACCCATTCAGATCCGTGAAGGCAAAGGTCGGTACGTTCTGGTGAAAGGTGTCCACCGGTTGGAAGCCCGTCGCAGCCTCGGCGATGATACTATCGAGGCCTACATTGTCAGCGCCCGGCAATTCTGACGAATGACCTTGCGATGTATTTAGTGAGACCGGTATGAAAATCAATCGACTGGACTATCAGGATCACGTGTTCCGGTTTACGGACGGTGAATACGTCATGTCTCATGTTACGCAGTACCAACTTGATGTCCGGGTGCTTCGTCTGGAGACTGCGGACGGACACGTGGGCTGGGGGGAAATCGCCCGCAAGCCGTTGCTTGATCCGGCTATGGTTGCGCCGCGTGAAGAACCGCTGATCGCGGCGCTGGTTGGTCAGGAAGTTGCCCAGATACCTGTACATGCCCGCAATCTTGCGGCTGATGACAAAGTGTTCAGGGGATTGGCCTTCGGGCTTGAGACAGCCTATCTGGATCTGGTGAGCCGTCGCGAAGGTTTGCCCCTGTACGCGATACTGGGCGGTAAGCGGGTTGATCATGTGCCTGAATATTACTCGCTGTCATGTATTGACGGCGACGCCGTTGCCCAAAAGCTGACTGCCGAGGCCACAGGCTGGGACGTGGTTCAGGTCAAGCTGGGCACAGATGACCGGGATGCCGATATCCACCGGCTGCGCGCCGCACTGGATACGCTGAGCAGCAGACAGAAAATTCTCGCCGACTTCAATGGCGCGCTCGATGTTGATGAGTCACTTGCCATCATATCCCGGTTTGATGATGAGCGGATTATCTGGGAAGAGCCCTGCAATTCGGTGGAGATGAACACCCAGGTGGCGAGGCGGTCCAGCCGCCCGGTGATGTTTGATCAGTGTCTGGAAAACATGGATATCATCACCGGCGTAATCGCCGATGGCCATGCCCATTCGGTCTGCATAAAACCGGCGTTTCAGGGCGGGCTGGAGGCGGCGCGGGCGGCCCGGGACATGTGTATCGATGCCGGTATGCTCATGCGTATCGATGGGCCGTGGTGCGGCCATATTGCCACAGCCGTGTGTCTGCATCTGGCTGTGGGCGCGCCCGCCGACCTGCTCATCGCCGGTTGTGATCTGCGCCAGCCGCTGGTGCTCGACGAAGACTGGGGTGGCACCCGGCATCTGCCCGGCCACCGGATCGCACCCACGGATACGCCCGGCCACGGCGCAGTGCCCCCCGCTTAATCCAGAGACCCCGGATCAAACGCCCCGTCAGGGTTTTCGATTTCCACAACCCAGCAGTCGGAATCAAACTTGACCTGTTTGGCGATGTAGTCGTCGGCCCGTTCTTCGGGGACAGGCTCATCGCCGGTTGCCGGTGCCCACAGGCGTTGACCGTCCTGACCGTAACTGCGGCTGTACACGTGACAGCCACCCTTTAGATCATTGACCTTCACATACACTGCACCAGCCTGCGGATCGCCTTTACGAATCACCATGGCGGTGGTGAAGTCCACGTCCAGTCGGCGCACCAGAGCCTTGATCCAGATCTCGGCCTTGAGACGGGGCGCGTCCACCTGTTCAGTTGCCTTTGCCGGACGTCAGCGCGTTTTCGCGGATGGCATTCAACGTCGTCGACGGTGTGATGCCCTCGGGGTCAATGCGAAACTCGATAATCGACGGTTTGCCGGAGTCCTTCGCCCGTCTGAAAGCGGCCTCGAAATCTTCTGTGCGTTCGACCACCTCACCATGCCCGCCGTAGGCGATGGCAAGGGCCGCGAAATCCGGATTGCTGAGCTCGGTTCCCGATACCCGGGCCGGGTATTCCCGTTCCTGATGCATGCGGATGGTGCCGTACATACCGTTATTGACCACAAACACCATGATGTTGGCACCGTACTGGACGGCTGTGGCGAACTCCTGGCCGTTCATCATGAAACAGCCGTCACCGGCAAAGGCAATGACATCGCGTTCCGGATGCATAAGTTTTGCGGCCACCGCCGCCGGAGTGCCATATCCCATGGAGCCGCTGGTGGGGGCCAGTTGGGTGCGATAGGAGCGGTAGCGGTTGAAACGGTGTATCCAGCTTGAATAGTTGCCCGCGCCGTTACAGATCACCGTATCGTCGGCCAGATTATCGCGCAGCCAGTGCACCACCTCGCCCATGTGAACGTCGCCGGGCACAGGTGCCGGTGACGCTGTCCAGGTCTCGAAGTCAGCACGGGCCTGTGCCGTGCGGGCAGCGTAGTCACCGGGCCGGGCGTTCAGACCGGCGGCGGCTTTCAGGAACGATTTCATGCCTGCGTTGATGCCCAGCACGGGGCGGAAAACCCGGCCAATTTCCTCCGCGCCCGGATATATATGAATGAGCTTCTGTTTCGGATTGGGCGCTTCGACCAGCGTGTAGTTGGACGTGGTCATTTCGCCCAGCCGGGCACCGATAACCAGCAGCACATCGGCGTCGCGTACCCGTTGTGCCAGTTTTGGATTGATGCCGATGCCCACGTCACCCACATAGTTGGGGTGATCATTGTTGAGCCGGTCCTGGGCCCGGAAGGATGCGCCTACCGGCAGGTTCCAGGCGCTGGCGAAAGTTTCCATATCCGCACATGCGTCCGCATCCCAGCCGCCACCGCCCAGTACAACAAACGGTCGTTCGGCAGCACTCAGCATGTCCTGCATGGAGTCCAGATCAGCAGGTGACGGGCTGGCCTCGACCACCGGCGACGCGGGAACGTCTTCCACATCCGCCAGATCGCGCAGCATGTCTTCGGGCAGCGCCAGAACCACCGGCCCCGGCCTGCCGGTGGTTGCGGTGTGCCAGGCCCGGCTGATGTATTCGGGAATGCGTGCCGCGTCGTCGATCTGCGCCACCCATTTTGCCAGTTGGCCAAACATGCGGCGATAGTCGATTTCCTGAAAGGCCTCGCGGTCTACCTGATCGCGGGCGACCTGACCGATAAACAGGATCATAGGCGTGGAGTCCTGCTGGGCAATGTGCACACCGGGGCTGGCATTGGTGGCACCGGGACCACGGGTGACAAAACAGATGCCGGGTTTGCCGGTCATTTTGCCGTAGGCGTCAGCCATCATGGCGGCCCCGCCTTCCTGACGGCAGATCACGAATTTCAGATCAGGCGCATCGTGCAGGGCGTCCAGCACCGCCAGATAACTTTCACCCGGCACGCCGAATGCCATGTCCGTGCCGTGGCCGCGCAAGGCATCTACCAGAATTTGACCGCCGGTCCGCATAACGGATCCTCCCGCTTTCAGTTCAACGTGTTGCCCCCACAGTTACGCCAAGGTCCGGGTTTGGGCAATCGCAGAATATTTGTGCATGCTCAAAATATCTGGTCGTTTGTTTGCCGGTTCAGATATCCGGTCGCTCGCTTGCCCAGGGCATGGCCTTTTCAACTGCCGCGCCGATTCTCAGCGCCAGCGCATCGTCCCGTTTACGGGCGACGATCTGAGCGCCTGTTGGCAGGTCGTTGTGGAAGCCTGATGGTACGGACAGTGCCGGGCACTGTGCGGTGTAGTTAAAGGGTGAGGTCATATCCATGCCCAGCAGCATGCCATTGTCATCAAGTTCCCCAAAATCGTTATCGCCCAGATCGGCAGACGGCGCGACAATACACATGGTCGGGCACAGCAGGGCATGATGGCTATCCAGAATGGCCCCCAGCTTCTGCCACTGTCCGGTGCGCCGGAATTCCCACTGGCGCTGGGTGACAGCATCGATCTTCTGTCCGGCATCGACCAGGGCCGCCAGCCCCTTGCTCATGCGCTCGCGGTTTTCATCCAGCGGTACATCCGTGAGGTTTTTGTAGGCCGCGGCCATGAACACGGCCCATGTGCCGGTCCAGTCATCCACAACAGACTTGTCCCAATCCAGATCGACCTCGGTAACGTCAGCGCCGGCATGACGGAGCGCATCCGCCACCGTGCGCAGGTTGGCCTCAACGCCGGGATCAACCGCATAGAACCCCAGATTGATATTGAGGGCGATTTTCAGGCCGCGTACGTCACTGGTCGCCGGAATGCTCAGATCACACCGCGGCAGGGACTGAATGTCGCACACGTGTTCGCCCTGTACCGCGTCCAGAAACATGGTGGCGTCCGTCACCGTGCGGGCGAGCGGGCCAAAGTGGGAAATGTTGTCGAATACGGTGTCGATAATATCCATGGGGATACGACCCAGCGAAGGTTTCAGACCCACAATACCGCACAGTCCGGCAGGAATACGCACGCTGCCGCCCATGTCGGTGCCTTCGGCAAACGGCACACAACCCGATGCCACAGCAGCACCCGAGCCACCCGACGAGCCGCCCGGTGTACAGTCAGGATTCCACGGGTTTCGCGTGGTGCCCCACAGCGGCGTATCCGTAAATCCGGATGTGGCGAATTCGGGCGTGGTGGTCTTGCCGACCATGATGGCACCAGCCGCAGATAACCGCTGCACCAGTACCGGGTCCCAGTCGGGTACCCAGTCTTCCAGCAGTTTCGATCCTCGCGTGGTAACCTTGCCTTTGGTCGGCGTGAAATCCTTGATGGCGAGCGGAATGCCAGCCAGAGGCGGCGCATTCTCGCCATCGTTCATGAAGACCTGTTCCGCCGCCCGCGCTTTTTCGAGGGCTTCTTCCGGGTAGGTGAAACAGAAACAGTTAAGTGTCGGATTGACGTCGGCAATACGGTTTAGCGCATTCTGCACCACATCAACAGGTGACAGTTCTCTGGTGCGGTACAGCCGCGCCAGTTCGCTGGCTGGTGTGTAACAGAGGTCCAGATCGGTCACGGATTACTCTCCTCAACGGAAAACTGTCAGCAGGCCACCACATTCACGGCCAGTCCGCCCTGACTGGTTTCCTTGTATTTGGACTGCATGTCCTCGCCGGTCTGGCGCATGGTCTCGATCACCGTATCCAGACTGACATAGTGATCGCCGTCGCCACGCAGGGCCAGTGACGCCGCGTTGATGGCCTTGACCGCGCCCATGGCATTGCGTTCGATGCACGGAATCTGCACCAGCCCGCCGACCGGATCTCAGGTCATGCGCAGATGATGCTCCAGGCCGATCTCGGCGGCGTTTTCCACCTGCTTGTTGGTGCCGCCCAGTGCGGCGGCCAGACCACCGGCGGCCATGGCACAGGCCGAACCCACTTCCCCCTGACAGCCCGCCTCGGCCCCCGAGATAGAGGCATTCATCTTGATCAGGATGCCGACAGCCGCCGCCGTCAGCAGAAAGTCGTGAATGCCCACCTTGTCGGCACCGGGGCACATTTCCTCGTAATAGCGGATGACGGCGGGGATCACCCCGGCGGCACCGTTGGTGGGTGCGGTGACGATCTTGCCACCCGAGGCGTTTTCCTCGTTGACGGCAATGGCCCACAGGCTGATCCAGTCCATGCATTCGTGGGGCAGGGCGGAATTGCGTCCCACGTCCGCGTCCAGATCCTGTTGCAGGCGTTTTGCCCGCCGACGCACATTCAGCTCACCCGGCAGTTTGCCCTCGGCTTGCATGCCGCGCTCCATACAGTCGCGCATGGTATTCCATATCCGGTCGAGACCCTCGCGGACCTCCTGCGGCGATGCCCACGCGCATTCATTAGAAAACACCATCTCGGAAAATGTCTTGCCCGAAGTCTCGGACATGCGCAGCAACTCGTCGGCGGTGGAATAGTCGTAGGGAATAGCCACTTCCGGTACCGGGATTACCCGGTCGCCGGACATTTCCTCTTCATTGGCAACAAACCCGCCGCCGATTGAATAGTACACGCTGCGCCGCAACTGGTTGCCGTCGGCGTCATAGGCGTACAGGCACATGCCGTTTGAGTGCGCGGGCAGGGGCTTTTCATAATCGAACACCAGATCAGTGGGCTCGGTGAACAGGATTTCCTTCACACCGTCCAGTTTGATCACGCCGTTGCTGCGAATGTATTCGACGATCCCGGAGACATCGGCGGGATCAATGGTATCGGGTTTCTGACCACTGAGGCCCAGCAGCACCGCCACGTCAGAGGCATGGCCCTTGCCGGTAAATGCCAGCGAGCCATGCAGGCGTGCCGTCACCCGGGCCACTGCATCAAACTGACCGGCCTCTTTCAGCTCATCAATAAACCGGCCACCCGCCACCATGGGGCCCACAGTGTGGGAACTGGACGGTCCGATGCCGATCTTGAACAGATCAAAAACGCTGTATGCCAAAACGGGTCCTCATATACCGATAGTAAAAGTCACGGGCAGAAAAAGTGTCAGGTGTCACAAATGGTTATCACGAAGTCTGTAACGGGTGAAACATAATTGTTCGGCAAACAAACGGTGTTTCCGGTTCGCCCCTGCGTGTCCTGCACCCGTCAGCACGACTCGGCCTGATCGTAGGGCCCCGTCCCCCCCCCGTCATGCCGCTGCCAGACAAAACGGACCGCCATTTGGGACACAACACCCGGTAACATTTTAAGTCCTTGAAACAAAAGGCGGATTCGATGGAATGTAGACATTCAACCACGTTTGACCACGTTTTTGAGGCCTCAATGTCTACATTTTGAATGAAATCAATGGGTTGAGTGGGTGCATTTTCCATAATCCGGTAGACATTCCAGTACAATCGCGACAGTGGCTGTTGAACGGGATTTCAGATGGCATTTCCGATTTATCGCCAGAGCGACATTTCAACAGAATTAAGTCTTATATAATAGGAATAATAGCACAAAATCGAATAAGAGTCAACAACTCTTGCTCGTGCAGCCTTTTTTCTTGGTGGTTGTGAATGAATACCAGCACTGACACTCAATAGTGATCATACTCATTTAACTCCCAACCCTACTATTCCCCTCAAACCACCGTGCCAACTCCGCCTCTGATACTGAACCATCCGCCGCCGTCAGCATGGTGGTTACGATGTCGGTCTGCGAGGGTGCGCAGGTGATGCCGTTCAGTTCCAGGAAGACGATGGCGACGATGTAGGCCGTGCGCTTGTTGCCGTCCTGGAACGGGTGTCGCCTGACCAGGGCAAAACAGTAGGCGGCGGCGAGGGTGAACAGGTCCGGTCTGGGTTCGTCGTAGTGCCATTTGTTGAGCGGGCGTGCCAGCGCGGCATTCAGGATATTCTGGTCGCGTACCTCGCCGGAAAGACCACCGAACCGGGCGACGGACAGAGCGCATATGGCGACGGCCTCTGCTTCGTCGATCCACAGAGGTTCGGCCTGGGGTGCCGGTGTTTCCGGCATGGTTATTCAGCGAGTTTTTTCAGGGCGTCCCGGTCCCGCGCCATAATGCGTTGGGCAACATCCATGGTTTGCTCGAATTTGGGATCATAGGGCGTGACCAGAATGCCGTGCTTGGTCTCGACCGTATACAGCCGGTCACCTTCCGCCACGTTGAGCCGGTTCAGCACCTCTTTTGGCCACGTGGTTGCCAGCGAATTGCCAACCTTGCGCAGTTTGAGTTCCATGGTTGTTTCCTCGTTGCGTAATTATACTGATGTTATAACATTGGTGTAACTAAAACAAGGCGGGTGCGGCGCGCACCTCATCCCCCAATGGGCATGCCCAGTCGCGCTTCTTCCGTCGAGAAATAGTCCTGCATGCAGGCCAGCAGGGCGCTGGCGGCGCGGGTTGGTGGATGGGCGCTGGTATAGGCGGCTACCAGTTTCTGGGCCATGACCTTTTCCGTGAGCGGGCGGCTGATCAGGGTGCGGCCGTCATAGGCCCGGTTGTGGGTGGGGCGGGTGATCAGCAGGGAGACCCCGTGGCCGTTGGCGACCATGCCGCGCACCATTTCGACGGAGTCCACCAGATGATGCACATCAGGATCAAGCCCGTGCTGCCAGAACGGTGTGAGCAGGAATTCCCGGCTCAGCGGCAGGTCCATGAGCACAAACGGCTCGCTGGCCAGATCGTGCAGTGAGATGGTTTTGTGCCGGGCCAGCCGGTGGCCCGCCGGAACCACGGCATAGGGCTCGAACTCGGCCAGGGTTTCCCGGGTGATGCTGCCGGTGATGCCCACGTCATAGGTCAGCGCCATTTCCATACGGCCATTGCGCAGGCGTTCGGAAATCTGTTCCAGATTGCAGTTGGCCAGGTCGATGTTCAGGTGCGGATGACGGGCACCGGCATAACGTAACAATGCCGGAATGTGGCTGGGACCCAGCGCCGTGAAATATCCAAACGCCACCGCCCCGTGGAGGTCCGCGCCCAGGTCGCTGTCTGCGCCGTGTTCGAAGCCTTGTGCGTCTTCCACCAGTCGGCGGGCTTCCAGCAGTTTGCGCTGGCCGAACGGCGTCAGGCTCAGGCCTTTGGCATACAGGCGGTGAAACAGGGGCTGACCAAACACCAGTTCCAGATCGCGGATGGCGGTGGAGACGGACGGCTGCGAGATGTTGATGGCGGTCGCCGCCTGCGACGCACTGCCGTGTTCAGCGGCGGCGATGAAATAGCTGAGTTGCCGGAGTGTGGTTTTCATGGTCGGTCAGAATTATTATCCAAAAGAAAAATTGATAGTAAATATCATGAGTTAATATTTTAACCGATAGTCGATTGCAGGCACAATGGCAAAATCAGACGCTGTTCCAATATCACCTGACCCGACCACACCCCATTGGATGATTTTACATGAGTGCACTCGAGCTTTCCCCCGGTTCCGTATCGTTGACGCAACTGGCGGACATTTATTGGAACCAGACAGCCGTCACCCTGGACCGCTCGTGCCGTCCTGCCGTCGAGCGGGCCGCCCGGCGCATTGCCGCCGCCGCCGCCGGTGACGCGCCGGTTTATGGTGTGAATACAGGTTTCGGCAAACTGGCCAGCATGAAAATCGAGCGTGAGGATACGGCCACCCTGCAACGCAATCTGATCCTCAGCCACTGCTGCGGTGTGGGCGAAGCCGTCGACCGCCGCATGACCCGGATGATGATGTCGCTCAAGCTGTTGTCGTTCGGTCGTGGTGCGTCGGGTGTGCGCTGGGAGCTGGTTGAAATCCTGGAGAACATGCTGGCGCGAGGCGTCACGCCGGTTGTACCGGCACAAGGCTCGGTCGGTGCGTCGGGCGATCTGGCCCCGCTGGCCCATATGACGGCGGTGGTTATCGGGTCCGGTGAAGCCGAGTTTGAAGGCATTGTGCTGCCCGGTGCCGAGGCGCTGGCAAAAGCCGGTCTGACACCCATTACCCTCGGCCCAAAAGAAGGCCTCGCCTTTATCAACGGCACACAGTTTTCCACGGCGTTTGCGCTGGCCGGCCTGTTCGAGACCTGGCGCTCGGCACAGAACGCACTGGTTATATCGGCCATGTCCACCGAAGCCATCATGGGTTCGACCGCGCCGCTGCAGCCGGAAATTCACAGCTTACGGGGGCAGCGCGGCCAGATCGAGGCGGCCAGCGCCATGCGCGCCATTTTGCAGGGATCGGAAATCCGCGAAAGTCATCGTGATGACGATACCCGCGTGCAGGATCCGTACTGCATCCGCTGTCAGCCACAGGTCACGGGTGCGGCCATGGATGTGCTGCGTCAGGCCGCTGCCACGCTGGTCATCGAGGCCAATGCGGCGACGGACAACCCGCTTGTGTTGACCGAGGCAGACATGATTGTCTCCGGTGGTAATTTTCATGCCGAGCCGGTTGGTTTTGCCGCCGACATGATGGCGCTGGCGCTGTCTGAAATCGGCTCTATTGCCCAGCGGCGCGTGGCGCTCATGGTGGACCCCACGCTGAGTTACGACCTGCCACCGTTTCTGACGCCTGAGCCCGGCCTCAATTCGGGTCTGATGATTGCTGAAGTAACCACCGCCGCGCTGATGTCTGAAAACAAACATCTGGCCAACCCGTGCGTCACAGACAGCACACCCACGTCCGCCAATCAGGAAGACCACGTATCCATGGCCGCCCATGGTGCGCGGCGTCTGGTGCGCATGGGCGAAAACCTCAACCGCATTCTGGGGATCGAGCTGTTGTGCGCGGCGCAAGGCATCGAGTTCCGCGAACCCCTGACCACGAGCCAGCCGCTGCAGTTGGCACTGGCACGCCTG
This sequence comes from Rhodospirillales bacterium, assembly GCA_021775325.1. GTDB lineage: Bacteria > Pseudomonadota > Alphaproteobacteria > Rhodospirillales > Casp-alpha2 > JABJGO01. The sequence continues at coordinate 1,095 of JAJFID010000292.1, read as the reverse complement.
CGTCAGGATGTGGACACCCTGATTGAGGACCGTTATCTGGCGCCTGATCTGGAAACCGCCGCCCGGCTGGTGGCCAGCGCAGAGCTGATCAGGGCGACCGATATGGCATTACCGGAGCTGGACGCCTGATCCGATTTTATCCTGAGACCTGGAAGGAATACGAGAGATGACTGATCCCCGCAAAAACACCCGCGATGTGTACCCGCCAACGGGTAGTGAGATCACGGCCAAAAGCTGGCAGACCGAAGCACCCATGCGCATGATCATGAACAATCTGCATCCTGACGTGGCGGAAAACCCGCATGAACTGGTGGTGTATGGCGGCATCGGCCGGGCCGCGCGCACGTGGAAGGATTTCGACGCCATCGTCGCCAGCCTCAAGGATCTGGAAGCAGACGAGACTCTGGTGGTGCAGTCCGGCAAGCCGGTGGCCGTGGTCAGGACCCATGCCGACGCACCGCGTGTGCTGATTGCCAACTCAAATCTGGTGCCGCACTGGGCCACCTGGGATCACTTCAACGAGCTCGATAAAAAAGGCCTGATGATGTACGGACAGATGACCGCTGGCTCGTGGATATACATCGGATCACAGGGCATTGTTCAGGGCACCTATGAGACATTTGTCGAGGCCGGTCGCCAGCATTACGACGGCGATCTGACTGGTAAATGGATTCTCACCGGTGGTCTTGGCGGCATGGGTGGCGCGCAGCCGCTGGCCGCCGTCATGGCCGGGGCCTGTTGTCTGGCTGTGGAGTGTAACCCCGACAGCATCGATTTCCGTCTGCGCACCAAGTATGTGGACGAAAAAACCAATAGCCTGGATGAAGCGCTTGAGATGATCGAACGCTGGACGGCGGCTGGCGAAGCCAAGTCTGTGGGCCTGCTCGGTAATGCGGCGGACGTGGTCCCGGAGATTTTTCGCCGCGGTGTGCGCCCCGATATCGTCACCGACCAGACGTCGGCCCACGATCCCATCAACGGCTATCTGCCGCAGAACTGGACCATGGCCGAGTGGAAGGAAAAACGCGAAAGCGATCCCAAGAGAGTGGAAAAAGCCGCCTGTGCCAGCATGAAGGTTCATGTGGCCGCCATGGT
>JAJFID010000291.1 GCA_021775325.1 Rhodospirillales bacterium | reverse complement strand
CCTCGGTATCGTCCTGCACGTCGGCGGCCTCAATCACCGTGGGTGTCGTACCATAGGTCTGCTGCAACCACTGGAAATGACGGAACTGGGTTTCGATGCCGATTTCGTCAAGCGTCAGCTCCGGGTCCAGCTTGTAGTAGGATACGATGGATTTTTCCGGATCGCGGATCAGGAACGTATGGGTGATGCGGCTGGCAAAATCGGCATCATTCTGCATGCGATCCAGGATGTAATAGCTCATGTCCTTGAAAAAAACCGGCCCCTGTTCACCGGCATCCACTAACATGGCCCGGATGTCCTCGTAGGATGTGGGCGTGTTATCCGGTACGTCGAAATGCGGCATGACTTTAATGGCGTCGCCCACATAATAGAGATACATGAAGGGCTCGTGAAAACAGGTGAAATCGCCGCGCTCGCGCATGATGCGTTCCATGGCCGTGGACATGGAGCGGGGATGGCTCCACAACGCGACGATGGGGTGCGTGGATGCGGGCATGGGCCTTTTTCCTGTACCTCGGCTGCGCGGGTTACGCCGGTTACTGGGGTTACTCAGCTTCAGCGTGCATAAAGGAGCGGAACAAATCCAGCATCTTGTCGAAAAAGGCCAGATTTCTCTCCCGCTCCGCCTTGCGCTCCGCGTCGGCCTCGGCCTGTTCCAGTTTCTTTTTGGCGTCCCATTCCTCGTAGGTCATCTGCGGCGCATCCACGGCGGCGCTGGTGGTTGTGCAAAACAGGTTTTCGCCTTCCAGCGTGCACACGGCGATCTCGCCGCTTTGTTTGTCCAGCCGCCAGACCCGGGTATCGGTGGCCTTGACGATTTCAAACCGGGCGTCTTCGGTGGCCCGGGCGGCGGGGCTGGATACGGTCATCGCGAGCGCTAACGCGAGACCGGCGAGGATGAATTTGGGTGCGATGGTCATGGGTAAGACGGTCATGGGAAGAGGGGCCTCCTTGGGTGATCTTCTGATCACGTAACAACGTTGATCGCTCTGCCAGCATAATAGGCCTCAAGGCTGCTGATGGCGATATCCATGATGGCTGCATTGGCCTCTGGCGTATTAAAGCCGGTATGTGGCGTAATTATGACGTTCTCCAGCCGCCGGAAAATATGATCGTCCGGCAGCGGTTCTGTGGAGAACACATCCAGCCCGGCACCGGCCAGACGACCGGTCTCCAGCATGTTGACCAGCGCCTGCTCATCAACCACTTCGCCCCGGGCCGTATTGATCAGAAAGGCGTCTTTGCGCATGAGGTCGAGTTTTTGAGCGTTGATCATGCCCTCGGTCTGATCGTTCAGGGCTATATGAAGCGAGACCATATGGCTTTCTGCAAGCACGGTTTCCAGGCGTTCAAACGTGACACCGGCTGCCGCCGCCTTTTCCGGTGTGGGGTTGGGCGTCCAGGCAATCACCCGCATGCCGAAAACATTGGCCAGTTGCGCCGTACGCGTGCCAATGCCACCAAGGCCGATCAGGCCCAGGGTCTTGCCGTTCAGATCAAACCCGGGCAGGTCCCGGTTCCAGCCGCCATTGCGGGTGTCGCGGTCGAGCCGGCCGATCTGGCGGGCAAGATCGAGCATCAGCGCCAGGGTATGTTCGGCGACGGTGTTGTTGGCGTATCCCGGCGTGTTGGTCACGGTAATGCCACGCTCACGCGCCATGGGCAGATTGACATGATTGGCGGCACCGATGCCGGTGAAGGCGATGATTTTGGTACAGGGCAGGGCGCGCAGAACGGCATCGGACATTTTCCAGCCGAGAATAACGGCGTCCGCATCGCCGATACGCTCAAGGGAGTCCTGATCGGAGGCGGGCTCGTCAAGAAACAGGTCCAGATGACCCATAGCCTGGACACGGGCAAGCCGCTCACCCGTGAACAGGTCCGCCGTCGACGGGTCGGCATCGGGGTACACGATCCTGTGCCGTGGATTGCTCATGACTGAAAACCGAAGCCGGGGTTACTGATCAAAGCCGGGGCTGTCGCGATAGGCTTTACGCATGGCGGCGGCCCAGTCCTTGTCTTCATAACTGCTGTATGCTTCGTACTGTTGCGCCGCATGTTCGCACACGTCCGGTTCCGGCAGGATCAACTCCGTGCCGCTGGTCATGGCATCAAGCTGGCTCTGGCATGATTTTTCCAGATAGTACATGGCGTCATAGGCGTTGCCGATAGTGTCACCAACGGTCAGCAAGCCGTGGTTTTCCAGGATCATGGCCTCATTCGTGCCAATATCACTGATCAGGCGCTCGCGCTCATCCGGATCCAGGGCAATGCCCTCATATTTGTGATAGCTGGTCCGATTGTAGAACCGGAGCGCATGCTGGGTGATCGGCAACAGCCCGCACTTCATGGCCGATACGGCCATGCCGGCACGGGTGTGTGTGTGAATGGTGCAGACAACATCGGCACGACCGGTCAGTACGGCGCTATGGATGGTGAACGCAGCAGGATTGAAGTAGTAGCCGTTTTCCAGAACAATGTTGCGGTCGTAGTCCATCTTGATCAGCGACGACGCGGTGATCTCCTCGAAATACAGATCACTGGGGTTGAGCAAAAATGTGTCCTCGTCAGGCACACGCGCCGAAATATGAGTCGCCGTGAGATCGGTCCAACCTTCCAGTGCGACGAGCCGATAGCACGCGGCAAGCTGGACTCGCGTTGTCCACTCCGCCTCACTCACCCGTGCCCGCACGGAAGAGGTATCAAGTGCATTCATGGTCGCCATGTCCGGTGTCCTTCCAGTCGTCAAAATCTAGGGGTGGAAGCATACCGTCTTGGTGCGTTATCCGAAACCGGTTTGCGCAGAAAAAATCAGGCTGCCTTGCGTTCGATTTTTGCGGGCCGTACACCGAGCATGTGGCATATGGCGTACACCAGGTCCGATTGATTGACAGTATAGAAGTGAAACGCGTCTACGCCCTGCGCATGCAACGCCCGGCATTGCTCGGCAGCGACTGACGCGGCAACCAGTCTGCGTGTCTCGGGATCGTCTTCCAGTCCGTCAAACAACTGCCCCAGCCAGTCGGGTACGGTGGCACCACAACCCCTGGCAAATCGCTGCAGGCTGTTGAAGTCTGTAACCGGTAGAATTCCGGGGATGATGGGAACGGCAATGCCGGCATTGCGGGCCTTGTCGAGAAATCGCAGGAATACATCCACATCGAAAAAGAACTGGGTGATGGCTCGGCTGGCTCCAGCGTCAATCTTGCGTTTCAGATAGTCGATATCGGCGTCCGGATTCGTGGACTCGGGGTGTGCTTCCGGGTATGCCGCCACACTAATGTCGAAATCGCCTATGTCACGAAGGCCGGATACTAGGTCCTCGGAATAGGCATAACCGTCAGGGTGTGGGGTGTAGCGAGATGTCCCTTTCGGCGGGTCACCGCGTAACGCCAGAATATGCCGACCGCCCGCAGCATGAAAACGGGATGCTGTTTCGTTCACCTGGTCGCGCGTGGCACCAACACAGGTCAGGTGCATGGCAACGTCTGTACGGGATCCTTTGAGTAGTGCCGAGGCGGTTTCGAGGGTGCGGTCCTGCGTCGTGCCGCCAGCACCATAAGTGATGGAAACAAACGAAGGATCGAGCGGCAGCAACCGTTCAACAGCACCCCAGAACGACCCGGCTCCGTTCCCGAGCGTAGGCGGGAAGAACTCGAAAGAGACTTTGACGTCCCTGGGCAGTGGCGTGGCGATTGCCAGCTCGGGAAACGGGGGCAGTCCACGAGCGGTAACGTTTCCGATTGAGGGTGTGTCTGCTTTGGTGCGGCGCATCGGAATAGTCCTCTACTGGATTGACTCATTTATGGGAACTGAAGATGACGTGTCGGTTGTGACGTCACCGGGTTTTTCCGCCAGCCACAGGGATACGGTCAGCGGCGCTCCGCCCAGGTGTTTGGTTGATTCGAGATTCAGGCCTGATGATTGTATCCATGTGGTTACTTCCTGATCCGGAAAACCCAGGCGCCGATGTGCGTGGCGGGTTCTCAACTCCTCGACCGTGTGAGGCAGAAAATCGACAATAA
>JAJFID010000030.1 GCA_021775325.1 Rhodospirillales bacterium | reverse complement strand
AACCAGATTACGCATGCCGATCTGAATGATTTGTTCGACGCGGTAGTATCGGTGGAGGAAACCGGCAGTTTCAAGCCGGATGCACGGGTCTATCAGTATGCCGCAGAAAGGCTCGACCGTCCGCTTGACAGGTTACGGCTCGTTGCCACCCATGACTGGGACACCCATGGTGCCATGACCGCAGGCATGCTGGCGGCCTATATCGACCGGTCCGGCGCGCCCTATCATCCGCTCTATCGTCGCCCTGACGTTTACGCCACAACCATGGGCGAGGTCGTCGAGCAGATCATCGCCGTTGACGGGGCCGGATAACCTACCCGCGTTTCCACTGATTTCAGATTATCGTCTGTGCCCGTTCAGCAAACCGGCGGGCCAGTGGTCCGTGTGGTTTGCGGCTCAGGCGTTCATTGGCCAGCGACACGGCCCGGCTGCCCAAACCACCCCGGATGGCCGCAGCCATCATGGTCTGATCGATGACATCACGCTGGGCGTTACTGCCACCAAACCGGGCCACAATGGGACGCACGGCATCCAGTGTATCGAGAGCATCTTCGAAACGTTCTTCATGAAATGCCGAAATCGCCCGGACCACGGGAACAGATACATCGCGGGCGATGTTGCCCAGCGTATGCGACTGGGTTGACTGCGCTATGGCGCGTTTTTCCAGATCAGCCAGGTCATCGTTCCAGCCAAGCGCGGCAAAGGCCAATGCTGCATGAAGATCGTTAAAGCCATAAAACCCGCCCTCACCTGCGGCGATCAATTGCCGCCATCGTTCACCATTGGCACGCCAGCGATCACCCACATCCACACCCTGAATCATCAACCGCCAGAGCAACGAGTTGGAGTCCGCCAGCGGTTCCGGCTCGAACGAATCATCAGGCGTGATGTACGTGTCATAGATTTCCAGAATGCGCGGATAGTCCTCCATCTCCATCAGATACAAACAAAGGTGCCACCAGTTATGGATGCTCAGACCGTCGCCCGTGGCCCAATCGCCTTCGCGGTTTCCGTACCAGGCGATGCCGTCTTCGTGACGCCCCATCATCTCGATTACGTGTCCGACAGCGTGATGAGCCCAGGTATCTTCGGTGTCGCGCTCACAAGCCTCCCGGCCCATGGCTTCGGCATGATCGAACATATTGCATTCTTCAAGCCCGAACGCATACATGCCGAGCACGTGGGAGTAGTTGGGCATGCTCTCGTCCCAATGGGGAAGAATACGCTCGATGCGCCCCCGCAGGTTCAGGGCATCGCCCAACAAAAAATCCAACTGATGACCAAAATGCAAAGCGAGTGTGTCATGGGGGTATTGCGCCAGCACAGCATCAACAGCCAGTTGAGCTCCGCGCCAGTCCCCGGCGCAACGTTTCCGGACAGCAGCTATCAACCCCAGTTCCCGGTCATTCAGGCCACCGATGTTCTCTGTTTCGGGAATGCGGGACTCCAGTTTTGGAATGTTTCGGCCAGCAGACCCACCAGCGATGGCAACCGCCATAAAAATTCGAGCCATGGCAAAGTCGGGATAGACCGCCATGATCGATTTGAGCAAGGGCGTTGGGTCATAAGAGAACCGGTGCAACGTCAGAAGCGCTTCTTCATATCTATCCAATGCTGCCTGATTGCCATAGGAAACCGGTACACCGCGTACATCCTGCATGTTCGTCATCTCCGTCGGTTGGAAAACTGTATACGTTGGACGAGTTTAACCATCCTTGCCGCCTTTGTCTGTCCAGACAATGCTGTCATCAAAGCCATACCAATCCAGGAATTCTCGCGGTAAATCCCCGATGCGGACGCCCGGCGAAGTACGTCGCCACTCATCGCAGACCATCAACAACGCCAGTTGATCCAGATACCAATAGGGCTTGTCGAGAAACAGGCCGTACGCGATGTAGGCAGCAACGTCCCGCATGAATGCGTTCGACGTTTCCGTACCGGTGAGATAAACACCCCCGGCAGCAATCCGATGCTCGAGAAAAGGTTCCGTGCGGAACCGCAACGCAATCTCCGCCTTCTGCGCCGCGACCAAACGGGTCAACGATGAAAGGTCGCCTCGAACAGAGCTGTCCATATCCATCATATAGGCACCGCCCTGTAATCCAAAGCTGTCACACAAAGCATGCAGGGCCAGAAACCGGGCGGCGGCGAAGTATACCTTGCCCGTGTGCGTTTCGTCCTGGAGTTCGTAACTGCACGTAAGCTCCAGTCCATCATACCGATCCAAAATATCTTCGAGAAAATTTCGGTCGCCTTCGGTGGCGAGGATAGCATGGACGTGCACACACTTTGGCCCGGCGCACTGCTCGACCGAGTGCAGGAAACTATCCAGATACGTTCGCAGATACCCGCTGTCACCGCTGACCATGATCCGCAATGGCGTTGTGGTAGCCGGAATGCGGGCTCCCCCGTCCAGAAGCTTTATGCGCGTCGCGTGACCGACCAACAGGTCCCTTCCTGTGTTGATGGCGTGGTGATAGGCCGCATCCACATAGATATTGTTGGCACTGTCCTTCTGGTGATCCTGTCTGCTTCGCGATACCTCCAGGGCCTCGGCAAAGTCACCCAGCATGAAATGACAGACGGCAAGACCGCCGATGACGCCGTGATCCTGAAAGCCCTGCGCCACGCACTCCCCAAACCCGGTTTTTGCGGCGATGAATTCTCCTGATCGCAACAGAAACATTGAGCGATAATAGAGGAACAGAACATTGTCCGGATGATTGAAACTGCCGATCTGGAGTACCTCCAGCCCGCGCGCAGGATTTTCGCACAACTCAAGCGCTTCACACAGCGCCAGCACATCGTTTTCCCGGTGCAAACCATACTCGGCAATAAAGTTATCGACCTCTGCTTCCAGACCGGGCACGCGCCTGGTCTGAACCATGCACTGAATGATTCCGAGATCGACTTCCTGATCAGGACCGGCGCGACGGGCTTCCAGCAACCCGGGAAGAGCTGCTTCGTAACTGTCCCGATCAAGCACCGGATTGGCGTCGTCTGAGGCCGTCATGTCGCGCGTTCCGATTCCTGATACTTGCCTGCTACCTTACCGCCAGACGAAACCGGAGTATACGTGAAGCAAAACATCCAGTTCAAGGTATGGCACCGCCTTTGCCTCGTATACCCGCCAGTCGCATGGGGCAGATATGGTGTTGGCTATTCTGAATTCAGGGCGTTCGCATCGGCCTCCAGATCAGCCATCAGGCGTGCGATCACGGGAGCGACAATGTCGTATTCCTTTTCCATGTCATCCAATAAACGCGGAATTTCCTCCAATGCCTCATCACGTGCAAAATTTTCCACTTCCTGAGCGAGTGACCAGATTTGTCGCGCTCCAAATGTACCGCTGTTCGTCTTGAGTTTGTGAGCAAGTGTCTCAACAGCTTTGAAATCCTGCGTGGAGCTAACGTGTTGCAACTCCCGAAGTATAACAGGTATGGAATTCGCCTGATTTTCAAGAATTGCTCTATAGCTCGGCGGCAACATCTGCACGGCAGACAGGATGCGGCCTATATCCAGTTCTCCCAGCGGTGCGTAATCGAGGGCAACCCGCGTGGAGCGGCTGCTGTTGTTTGCAACGGAAACACTTTGGCCCTTATCAACGTCAACCCCTTCCAGCAGGTTGGAGATTGTCGTTATCATGACAGGTATATCGAAAGGCTTGGTGATGTATCCGTCAAACCCGCTTTCCATCGCTGTACGAATGTCGTGCGGTAACGCGTTGGCGCTCGCCGCAACAACCGGAATATCTTTCGTGTTTTCGTTCTGCCGAAGGACACTCAACGCCTTGGTTCCGCTCATTCCGGGCAGGTTTATGTCCATCAATATCAAATCCGGGTGGACTTCCTCGGCCATTACGATTCCGATTTCCGCCGTGTGGGCGATGTGAAGCGTAAGATTGCCCATACGGCCAAGTATCATCTTCATCAGGTCACGATTGGCCGGATTATCTTCCACATACAATATATCGCCCGTAACTGATCCGGACTGCAGTAACGGGTTGACCCTGTGCTGTGTCTCACGAGTCGCCACTGGCTGGGCCAACGCGTTACCATGTGATCTGGGCAGTTCCAGCCAGAATGTACTGCCTATTCCGACTTCGCTCTCACATCCAATCCGACCGCCCATCTCCTCAATCAGCCGTTTGGAAATGGTGAGCCCGATACCGGTACCCTCAATCTGTGAGGCTTCCATGCCCAACCGGTTAAATGGCGTGAACATTTCCGAGAGGTTCTCGTTGGGTATGCCGTTTCCGCTATCAGAAACAGAGATTCGCACAGTGTCGTCAGACAACGCTTCACACCCGAAGTTAACCGATCCTCCGTCGCGGTTGTATTTTACCGCGTTGCTGAGCAAATTAAGCAGCACCTGTTTGAGGCGGCCATAGTCCGCCAACACACAGTTATCTGATTCCATCAGAGCACCCAAGCTGACATTTTTGGAATCCGCCAGACCGCGCACCAGTTCCAGGCAATCACCAAACACATGTGCCGGATGAACATGCTCGACACTGAGTTCGAGCTCTCTGGCTTCGATCTTTGAAAGATCGAGAACCTCATCAACCAACGACAACAGGTGTGCGCCGCCGTTTTTGATATGACCGACCGCAATCTTCTGGTCTGGAGACAGAGGTTCTTCGTGATTGAGTTCCAGCATCTTTCCGAAACCAATGATCGAATTCAGGGGCGTTCGTAACTCGTGGCTCATGGAAGCGAGAAACTGCGATTTACTTTCACTGGCCGATTCCGCTTCAATCATGGCCAATTCCAAATCAGCCGTGCGCTCTTTTACCCTGTTCTCAAGAGATTGCGTCAAATTCAGCAGCGACTTTCTGTCCCGAAAAATGCGGCTGACCGCGAACGCGATCATGAAAAGCAGGGTAATTGCAACAACGCTCAGAATAATATTTGCGGCCTTTACACGATCCTGAACGTTGATCAGTTCGGTATGATAGAGCTTCAGCAGCGCATCGATACTGCCCGTAACGCCAGAACTCATGAGGCTTGTCATCGTTGATGAGATATCGTCACCTCGCATCTGTAGTAGACGCATATGACGGACGATTGATATCAATACATGATTATCGGAGTTCGCATCGGCGTACTCAGACAATATGTCGATTTCGGAAGATACCCTGTCTGTTTTACGTTGTTTGTGTTGAAGCAGTGGATCCCTCAGAAAGTCAGAAACTTCCACAATAGCCGCAACAATCGACTTGTCGTCTATCTCTTGAACCACCTCCACAAGCTGCGTCTGCACGAAAATAGTGCTGTTCCGGTAGATGGCATGTTGGCTCTTGTAACGCTCCAGATCGACGAAACGAGCATTGTTCAACTCGCCTATCCCATCTATCGCTTTGGTAACGCTTTCCGAAAGTTCGGGCAGGCTTTCGACAGTTAAATCAATACTTGTCGAGATCGACCGCATGGCTGTGGCGGAATTGTTGACGTGATCATAATTGAGACTGATGCCGGTCCGAAGTTCCAGGATGGATTTATCCAGCAGGGCATCTGACACCCTGAGTTCCTGAATTTGTTCCAGCAGATAATGATACAGGCGGACGTCAAGCTGAAACCAGCGTTGATAGGACGAGTAGATGCCGATCACCAACAGGATCGACAGGACGCCGGATATGAGAAGATTCCGACTCAAGACGGTTCATCCCCGTTGGGATTCAGATACTGGTGCGTACCGGTCAGGGTCTTCAGGAACGCGACAAGATATTCGATCTGGTTCGTATCCAGCGACAATCCCAGTTGATAATAGGCCATGATGGATACAACGTCCGCAAGATATGGAACGGAGCCATCATGAAGATATGGCGCCGTCAGAGCGACGTTCCGCAGTGACGGAACCTTGAAATAGTATCTGTCCTCTTCTGCACCTGTCACATTAAACCGACCGTAATCAGCAGCACTAACATTGCCCCGATCACCGAAGTAATCTTCAAATATTCCCAGTCGCTGATAGAGGTTTCCGCCCAACAGGACGCCCTGATGGCAGGACACACATCCCAGCGACATGAAACTCTCGTATCCTTGCAACTCCGCGGCACTAAAGAGTGTTCTGTCGCCGCTGATAAAACGATCAAACTTTGAGCCACCTGTAACGAGAGTACGCTGGAAAGTCGCGATGGCATCCTTGATCGTCCGTTCCGAAATCTCGCCGTCATACAAATCATCAAACGATTGTTGATATTCGGCAGAGGCATTCAACACATCGATAATGTCTGCCCAGCTTGACGCCATTTCATCCGGGCTGTGGACTGGGCCATCCATTTGATCTTCCATGGTTTCTGCCCGCCCATCCCAGAAGAAAGAAAAATTCATAGCCACGTTGAAAACCGTGGGGGCGTTTGTGCCAATCTGCTTTCCGGAAACGCCGATGGAACTTGCCATGCCATCGTCACCGCCCTGTTCGAGAACGTGGCATGACGCACAGGAAACCTGACCATTTGCCGACAACCGCGTCTCATGAAACAAACGACTGCCAAGCTCCGCAATGCCTTCATCGACCGCCGGTTTTTCGGGTAATGGTGAAACAGGTGCACCCGCGATGACATAAATCGGAACGCTATCTTCATTCACCACATTTACATCGGCGGCATACAGAGGTGTGGCCCAAGTCGTTGCCAGAACACCGATCAGGCACAGGCCAAATAACGTGCATACTCTGAATTTCTGTATCATTTCATACCGTTCATTTCCGATCGCCAGTATCGCTCCGCCGTCGACTTCGGAAGTCAGCGCATCCAAGGCGCAAGATCGTATCATCCAAATGGAGATGAATGCGCCTGTTTTCAAGCATTTACTGACTAATATGGTAATTGACCCCGGAGAAAATGCCCTGGCAGATTTCAACTATTCGGCAACAACGGTCCAACCACGTTGGCCTTGCTGTAGCCCTTTGGCAGTGTTACTTTCCGCGCCGAATTCTGATCACGTAAACCACTCAAAATACGAGGAGCCGTATTATGGCTTTGGACCGGGAAACCGTTCAGCGCATTGCCTATCTCGCCCGCATCCGGGTCAACGATGACCGCCTGGATCAGATAGCCGGGGAACTTGACGGCATTCTTGGCTGGGTCGAGCAACTTTCCGAGGTCGACACCGATGGCGTGGCCCCCATGACCAGTGTGGCTGATGTTCTTGCACCCATGCGCGCCGACGCCATCACCGATGGTGACTGCCGCGACAAGGTTCTTGCCAATGCCACCGAACCCATGGAGGGCTTCTTCACGGTCCCCAAGGTGGTGGAGTAACACCATGACAAATGATCTGACCCACCTGACCATTGCCAGTGCCCGTGACGGTCTGGACGCGGGCGATTTCTCGTCCGTGGAACTGACCGCCGCCCATAGTGCTGCCATCGAAAAATCCCGTGACCTGAACGCGTTTATTACGGAAACACCTGAACTGGCGCAGGCAGCCGCGGCCGCCTCCGATGCCCGGCGGGCAAACGGCGCGGCGCTCGGCGCCATGGACGGCATCCCCATCGCCATGAAGGACCTGTTCTGTACGGAAGGCGTGCAGAGCACCGCCGGTTCGCACATTCTGGAAGGATTTGTACCGCAGTACGAATCCACTGTGTCACGCAATCTGAAAGAAGCCGGTGCGGTAACGCTGGGCAAGGCCAACATGGACGAATTCGCCATGGGTTCCGCCACGCTCACCAGTTATTTCGGCAATACCATCAATCCCTGGAAAGCATCCAGTGGACCAAACGCCGGCAAAGACCTGGTGCCGGGCGGCTCGTCCGGTGGATCGTCCACGGCAATTTCTGCACGCCTGGCGTTGGGCGCGACGGGAACCGATACAGGCGGCTCTATCCGGCAGCCCGCTTCATTCACCGGAACGGTCGGCATGAAACCCACCTATGGCCGGTGCTCGCGCTGGGGCATCGTGGCCTTTGCATCCAGCCTGGATCAGGCTGGCCCCATGACCCGGACCGTACGTGATGCCGCCATCATGCTGGGTGCCATGGCCGGGCATGACCCCATGGATTCCACGTCAACACCCATGGATGTGCCCGACTTCGAAAGCGGTCTGGGCAAAGGCGTCAAGGGTCTGCGCGTGGGTGTACCGGCGGAGTATACCGCCGATGGTATGCCCGAAGAAATCACCGCCTTGTGGCAACAGGGAGCTGACTGGCTGAAGGATCAGGGCGCGGAGATCGTCGAGGTGTCCCTGCCCCATACAAAGTATGCCCTGCCCACTTATTACATTGTAGCCCCGGCAGAGGCGTCGTCCAATCTGGCCCGTTATGACGGCGTCCGTTATGGCCTGCGTGTTGACGGTGACAGTCTGGACGAGATGTACATGAACACCCGTGCCGAAGGTTTCGGTGACGAGGTACAGCGCCGCGTTATGATTGGTACCTATGTGCTGTCGGCTGGATATTACGATGCCTATTATGTGAAGGCTCAGAAAGTCCGCACCCGCATCGCCGGGGATTTCACTTCCGCGTTTGAAAACGTAGATGTGCTGCTGGCACCGACGGCACCCTCTCCCGCCTTTGCCATTGACGAAAAATTCGACGATCCAATCGCCATGTACCTGAACGATATCTTTACAGTTCCGGCATCGCTGGCCGGACTGCCCGCAATCTCCGTACCGGCTGGTCTCACCAGCGACGGTTTGCCGCTCGGGCTGCAGCTGATTTCGCCGGCATTTGATGAGGTGACGCTGTTTCGGGCGGCGGAGGCCCTTGAACAGGCCGCCGGGTTTGAATTACCGATCTTCGGTCCGGGGGAGGGTTAAACCATGAGTTATATCATTCAGGGTGATACAGGCGACTGGGAAGTGGTCATCGGGCTTGAGGTTCATGCCCAGATATCGTCCGCGTCCAAACTGTTTTCCGGATCATCCACCGAGTTTGGCGCAGAGCCCAACACCCAGGTCTCATTGGTTGACGCGGCCATGCCCGGCATGTTGCCGGTGCTGAACGCGTTTTGTGTGGAGCAGGCCGTCAAAACTGGCCTCGGTTTGAAGGCGCAAATCAACCTGCACTCCGTGTTTGCGCGCAAGAACTACTTCTACGCTGATCTGCCCCAGAGTTATCAGATTTCCCAGTTTGAACTGCCCATCGTCGGCAAGGGCGTGGTTGTTCTGGATATGCCTGATGGCACCACCCGCGACATTGGTATCGAGCGTCTGCATATGGAGCAGGACGCCGGCAAGTCCATGCATGACCAGGACCCCAGGCGCAGTTTTATTGATCTCAACCGGTCCGGCGTGGCGCTCATGGAAATCGTGTCTGATCCGGACCTGCGTTCGCCGGAAGAAGCTGGTATCTACGTGCGCAAGTTACGCTCAATCCTGCGTTATCTGGAAACCTGTGACGGCAATATGGAACAGGGATCCATGCGGGCTGATGTGAATGTGTCGGTACGCAAGGTGGGAACGGACGACCTCAATACCCGCTGTGAAATCAAGAACGTGAACTCGGTGCGTTTTATCATGCAGTCCATTGAGATCGAATCCCAGCGACAGGTGGAATTGTGGGAGAGCGGCGGCGAAGTTGTGCAGGAAACCCGCCTGTTCGATCCCGCCAAGGGCGAAACCCGGTCCATGCGGTCCAAGGAATTTGCCCATGACTATCGTTATTTCCCGGACCCCGATCTGCTGCCGTTGAACCTGACCCAGGATTACGTGGACGATATCGCAGCCACTTTGCCCGAACTGCCGGACGAGAAAAAAGAACGCTACATGAGCGATTTTGGGTTGTCCGCCTATGACGCGGGCGTACTGGTGGTGGACCGGGAAACCGGCACCTACTATGAGGCCGTGGTTGGCAAGGGACGCGACGCCAAACTGGCCGCTAACTGGGTGATCACCAATCTGTTCGGCGCGCTCAATGCCAAGAGCCTGTCCATTGAGGAAAGTCCTGTATCTGCTGATCAGTTGGGCCAGCTTCTGGACCTGATGGCAGACGACACCATCAACGGCCGCATCGCCAAGGATGTGTTCGAAGACATGATCGAAACATCAAAGGACCCGGCGGTTATCGTTGAAGAAAAAGGCCTGAAACAGGTGACGGATACCGGTGCCATTGAGGCTGCCATTGACGATGTGATCGCCAACAGTCCAGATCAGGTCGCCCAGTTCAGGGGCGGCAATGAAAAGATCGCGGGCTGGTTTGTGGGTCAGGTCATGAAGGCCACACAGGGCAAAGCAAACCCCGGCATGGTCAACAAGCTGCTGAAAGAAAAGCTGTCGGACTAAATCTGGTGGATTAGTAGTCCATCAGGTCGTTTTCACGCATGAATGAGTCGATGTCTTCCTGAAGCGAGTGCTTATCGTCTTCATCAAGGTCAAACATGACCGAAAATCCGTCATCCCAATCCCGGATCACGGATGCTGGAAGGTTGCCAAATTCCTTCATGGAAACCTCAAGAATATGATCATTGTTGTTAGCGACGGCTCCTGAAAGGGACGCGCCACCAGCCGAAAAATCTTTCACTTCAGCAGGTTGCGATGAATCACTACGATTGATATGCGCGGTCATCTTTAGCTCGTACCGGGTCCACTCACGCCGTTCTTTTCCGTTCATTGAACACATTCCATGATTCTGTTCACAAAACCGAGGGGTTGATACGCTGTAAGCGTAACCCCGATTGACGAATCAGGGAAGAACATTGATAGATTCAAATTGCAGGTGAACTGTGTGCATATGCTCGAAAACTGGTTGAATACGGACTGGTCAGTCACAACGTATATAGGGTTCGCACTATGAGATGAGGTGTCACGGTGCTTCAGGCGTTGATTTCCAGGACCAAATGACCAAATGGCTACTCCCAAGTTATTCGGAAAACTGTCTCTACCACTCGTCATCGGCACAATTCTCGCCATGGTTCCCATTATTGTGGCATATCACTGGTGTGTGCTTAAGGTTCAGGAACGTGACAGAATTGAGGTTAACAACGTTCACACCAAACTGGAAGCTGTCGCCAGCAGGTTATCCCACTCCCTGAACGAGCGGTTGCATCACACTCGAAGCCTGGCCGCGCAGGTTCGAATCAACCCTGACCTGACCCATGACGAATTCTCGGAATTTGCAGCAATTCTGGTAGGTAGCCAATTCGGTGTACGCAGCCTCCAACTGGCACCTGGTGGTATTGTTACATATCTGACAAACATTGAGAAAAACCGAAAGGCTATTGGTCACGACCTGTTCGCTGATCCCGACCGACGCCAATTGGTTGAACAGTCTGTGGCCGACCGGGCCTATGTCATCGCTGGCCCCATCAACCTCATTCAGGGCGGTCAGGCAATCATTGCCCGACGGCCTGTCTTTATCCCGAACGCAGACAAGACCACAGACACGTTCTGGGGATTTGCCACAATTCTGATCGACGTGGATCCCATGTTGCGCGAAGCCGGGTATTATGATCTGGATGAGAGATTTTCTGTGGCTGTCAGAGGGAAAGACGCACTCGGTGCCGACGGCGCTGTTTTTGTCGGCGACGAACAGGTATTCCAGAATTCACGAGTAACTGTCAGCATACCGTTGGTAACCGGATCGTGGCAACTGGGGGCAACCTGGGAATCACCGGGCCTGTATGCGGAATTGTCTCAAGATGTACTTCCCTGGACTGCAGCAATCCTGCTGTCTGCGTTTATTTCCTTTTTGTCCTACTTTTTGTGGCGGCAACCTATCTTGCTGCGCAAGGCCATTGATCAGGCTACAGCGGACCTGGAACTTGCCAAGAATGATGCAGACCGCGCCAACAGGGCCAAGTCCGAATTTTTGGCTCACATGAGCCACGAACTTCGCACGCCACTGAACAGTATTATGGGATTCTCGCAGGTCCTGAAACTGGACGCTGTTGGCGACATTACAGAACGCAAGCGGTCCGAGTATGCCGATTACATCCTGTCGTCCGGACAGCACCTGCTGAACCTCATCAATGATGTTCTTGATCTGTCCAAAATCGAAGCTGGCGAGTTCACCGTTGATCTGACAACAATTGACGTGGCGGAACTACTGAATGAAAACTATCTGATGATGCTGGAAACCGCCCGACAGGCAGGCGTAAAAATTCGTTATGAGCGCCCCGTAGCGCCGATGCATATTCATGCCGACGCACGACTCATCAAGCAAGTGGTGTTAAATCTGTTGTCCAATGGCGTGAAGTACAACGTGGAAAACGGAGCCGTCACCCTGACCGCCCACAACACGCAGGATGACTGTATCGCCATAATCATCACAGACACGGGCGTTGGCATTAAACCCGAAGATATTCCGAAGGTTCTGGAACCATTTGGTCAGGCCCGTGTTGATGCCCATAGTTCGCACGAGGGCACAGGCCTCGGTCTGTCGATCTCCAGACAACTGGTGCAGTTACAGGGCGGCCAACTGGATCTGCAAAGTGAACCGGGAACAGGGACCACCGTGACGCTGACTTTTCCCAGTGCACAAGGCGGCGAACACCAACAGGGTATTGATGACAAAATGAGCGCCTGACAAATGTGCGTCTGGCAAATGAGCGTCTGGCAACGGCACGAAATGACCCCAATTACGGCATATTGTTGCCACAATCCAACTCTACATTCTTAATCATAGACCTCCTCGTCTATACCCTACCAGAGTCTAAGTTCCCCTCTTTCTCTGGTCCCCTTTAGTGG
>JAJFID010000290.1 GCA_021775325.1 Rhodospirillales bacterium | reverse complement strand
TGGCATTGATCTGGTTGAAGTGGCACCAGACTACGATCCAACCGGCAACACGGCGTTTCTCGCGGCACAGCTGTTGATGAACGTGCTCGGTTTCATTTTTCACGAACAGGGTAAATCTGCATGACCGTTGATTCATTCGCCTGATAAGCACTGGGAATGGCGGTCTATGGTCGATTGCGGAAACCCCATCACTCACCGAAAAACGCCTGTTTTGGTATTCTAAGCGGACGAGTTGATCGCGTAATTCCGCTCTACACACACCAGCAGACCGGTATCTTATCGTGGAAACAGGTCTGCTTTCGCCCCGTTGCAGACATCAGATGTCAATATGAGCCATATGATTTTCCAGGTTGAACTTTTTAAAGGCAACATCGTTAAGTTGGCCTAGTGCTCGACCGGACTTGATGGTTGTTCTAGCTCATAATGTAGGAGTTCATTTGGGAAGGGTTCTTCACCAAGAATTTTCACGATGGTGGGGTCAAGTATTGGCGAACGGATCGGCAGAAGACCAATAGTTTTCAAGGCTTGTCGATGATCGACGGTGCGCCCGATAAAACTCCAAACAGCGCGGGCCACATAAGGATGTCGATGTTTGCTGGTAACACCGAATGTCGCTCCAAGCAATAGTGTGAGTTGGCTTCGTCCTGTCGGTTGAAGGACCGTTTCAGCAAAGGCATCTGCCGCCAGGCTTTGGAATTCCATGACGAAAATTCTGTTGCCTAACAATGAAACGTATCCGTCATATTTGGATAGGTATAACGCACCGGTCACTGGGTCTCTCACGCGGTCAATTGTTTTGGTGAGGATCATGCCATCTCGTTCGAACACGCATGTCAACGTGCGGAGAATGTATCCTGCCCAACTGTATGAGTGGTAATGCGTAACGTAGTAACCCAAGTAACGACGAAGAGTGCGTAGATCGCCCGGAAAGGCCTTTTTGGGTAGTTGCCCAAATTGCCTTTCATGGGTCTGAAGGTTTCCGTTACGAAAGCGCATTCGTTTGGTTAGATCACTATGCGGCAGGTAAAGATCGCTAACTTCAACCTGAAAATACCCACAGATGCGTTGAAGATTGAATGCAGATGGTTTCGATACACCATTTAGATAGCGATTGAACTGTTGCCGGTTGATACCAATCACCCGGCACACTTCGGACACTGATTTCTCATATGCGCAAAGCAACTTGAGGTTTTTTGAAAAGTCTGTCGCGTCCATTTAACGCCTCCGGGCAACAAATTTCCTATTTTTTTTCTTGGCCCAGTATTGCTTGTTCGAGGTGCAGCGAACAAGCACAAAGTAGAACAATTTAGCATCAACTGGCGCAATTGTATGCGGCGTTACTGTACGACAGGGTAATCGCCACAGGGAAAGCAAAACATTGCGGAGATATTTGCGATCATGACTGAACAAGCACATGACATCCAGTACCACGACAACTCGCCGCTCAATGAATTCGAGATCATTGAACATGTCTGGATTGAAATGTCAGACGGTGTTCGCCTGTCCGCCAAACTGTGGCTGCCAAAGGATGCGGTAGATAATCCGGTTCCCTCAATCTTGGAATTCATTCCCTACCGAAAGCGCGATGCAACGGCATTTCGGGATCACGGCAATCATGCCTGGTTTGCCGCGCGAGGATATGCCTGCGTACGGCCTGATATGCGAGGACATGGCGACTCTGAAGGCATTATGCAGGATGAGTATTTGCCCCGTGAGCAACAGGACGCGGTTGAGATCATCGACTGGATTTCCCGCCAGGACTGGTGCAGTGGCAACGTAGGCATGATGGGAATCTCCTGGGGCGGCATCGCCAGCATGCAGGCCGCGACCCATCAACCACCCGCGCTGAAAGCGATCATTCCGGTCGGCGCCACAGTTGATCGATACTATGCCGACGGTGCTTATCTGGTCGGCGCTTATCCTGGTCAGGGCCTGGGATGGGGCGGCGTGATGTTTGGCTACTGTATTCGCCCACCTGACCCTGCTGTCGTGGGCGATCAATGGCGTGACATGTGGATGGAACGACTAGAACAAACACCCATGTTTGCTGAGAAATGGTTAACCCATCAATTGCGGGATGAGACTTGGACACAAGGTTCAGTCTGCGAAAACTATGACCAGATCCAAGTCCCGGTTTTGGGTGTAAGCGGATGGAATGACTGCTGGCCAAATACAATGATTCGGCTGTTGGAAAATATTACCGCACCCTGTCGGGCCGTCTCCGGGGCATATGCCCATGTTTATCCGAACAATGGCGGTCCCGGGCCCATGTTCGGATTTCTACAGCTTGCACTTGATTGGTGGGACCAGTGGTTGAAGGGCATAGACAATGGCGTGATGGATCAACCCGCTTTTTTAGCGTTTATACAGGACAGCCATACGCCAAACCCAAATCCGGACGAGCGCCCAGGTCGTTGGATTTCAGAAAGTGAATGGCCTTCACAAGATATACGCGTTCGACAGTTTGGGATGACCGAAGGCAAATTGACCGACAAACTCATGGACAATGCTGGTTCAGCAATCATTTGCTCAAAGCTTTCCTTGGGGTTGGCAACGGGTGAGTACATGCCAATTGCGGGTATTGCAGAACTTCCCCACGACCAACGTAGTGATGATGCATATTCGGTATGTTTTGATACACCACCGCTAGAGAGTTCATTGGAAATGCTTGGCACACCAATGGCTCATTTGACGGTTTCCAGTGATTGCGCGCAAGGGCTGATTGCAGCGAGAATTTGTGATGTAGCGCCCGATGGCGCTTCAACTTTGATTAGCTATGGCATTCTAAATCTGAAGTTGCGCAACGGACAAGAGATGCTTGCACCTGTTACTCCCGGCGAGAACATGGACGTGTCGATTCGGCTGAATGACACGGGCTGGCGTATTGCTGCGGGGCACCGGTTGCGCCTGGCCTTGTCGAGTCAGCTCTGGCCAATGGCATGGCCCGTGGGTGAAGAAGCGGTCCTTAAGCTGGATTTGACTTCTTGTAACTTGGAAATCCCGGTCCGTACCTGTGGTGTCGAAGAAATCGATAATCCTTTTGAGGCCGCTGAAGTCGCCGATCCACCACTTCATCAAGTGCTTCGACCGTCTTCCGGGCATCGCCATATCACCGAGGACATTGGCACAGGAAGAATTGTCCTGGATGTCGCTGACGACCGCGGTGATATCCATCTGTACAGCATTGATCTCGACTATGGGGCAACCAATTCGCAACGCTACAGCATCACAGATAATGACCCTTTGTCAGCGAAGGTAGAATACAGAGCCGGGTTTACATTTCGAAGGGGTGACTGGGACGTACGCACAGAAAGCAACCTGACTGTGACCTGTGACGAGACGCAGTTCTTTCTAGTTGGAAGCATTGCTGCTTATGAAGGCAAGACCAACGTTTACACCCGAGACTGGGACATCAAGGTCCCGAGGACAATCTACTAGAACCTAGATTTTCGATTTAACCAGAAACAGAAAACTTATGGAGGCGATTATGGTCAAGAAACAGCTCTTAAAGACAGTGCTTTCAGCTGACGTTACTGAACGAGAGACAGCATTGAAAGTTGATACCTTGCAATCCGGATTTGTGGCAGGAAAGATTGATCGCCGTGGATTTATGACTGGTGCACTGGCACTTGGTGTGTCGCTAAGCGCTGCTACAGGTTTTGTAAAAGAAGTGCAGGCAGCAACACCAAAGAAAGGTGGACGTATTCGCGCCGCTGTTACAGGTGGCTCAACAAGTGATGTCCTGGATCCAGGGCAACTTGTAGATATGTATATGCTCGCCGTTCAATTCGGACAGGCTAGAAATAACCTCACCGAGGTGGATGCAAATGGCGCATTGGTTTCTGAGTTGGCGGAAAGTTGGGAAGCTAGCGCGGACGCCACAGAATGGAATTTCAGTATCCGAAAGGGTGTAGAATTCACGAATGGTAGAACGCTAGATGCTAACGATATTGTTGCTTCGCTCAATCATCACCTGGGTGAAGATTCCACGTCTGCTGCCAAGGGTATTTTGACTGGCGTGGAGTCAGTGAAGGCAGATGGTAAGAACAATGTGGTTGTGAAGCTTTCCGGCGGCGATGCCGATTTCCCATACATCTTGAGCGATTATCATCTTCTTATGTGTCCAGCGAATGGTGACGGCACCATTGATTGGCAGTCTGGTATCGGCACCGGAGGTTATTCGATCACCGAGCACGAACCCGGTGTTCGTACACTTTCGACACGGAACCCAAACTACTGGAAAGAAAATTCGGCGTATTTCGACGAAGTGGAAATATTCCAGGTCGCCGAGGCCACGGCGCGCACCAGCGGTCTTCAGTCCGGCGAATTCGACTGTATGAGCAATGTCGCTGTTAAAACTAAGGATTTGCTCGATAAGGTATCTGATATCACCGTGCATTCAATAACAGGTAACAAGCAAATTACGTTACCTATGCGTACGGACACGGCTCCATATGACAACAATGATGTTCGTTTGGCGGTGAAGCATATTGTTGATCGCGAGCAGTGGTTGAAATTGATTCTTCGCGGTAACGGCGAATTGGGTAATGATAACCCAATTGGCCCGGCTAACTTCTACCGCGCAACCACAGATGAGCTGCCACAACGGGCGTATGATCCTGAAAAGGCTAAGTACCATCTGAAACAGGCAGGTATGAGCAATCTGAAGATTCAATTCCATGCGGCTGAAACCGGATTTAGTGGGGCTGTCGATGCCGGGCAGCTCATGCGTGAGTCAGCCCATGCTGCCGGCATTGATGTGGAAGTCATCCGCGAGCCTAACGATGGTTACTGGTCAAATGTATGGATGCAAAAAGCATTCAGCGCTTGTTACTGGAGTGGCCGTCCAACGGAGAACTGGATGTTCTCTCAAGTCTATGCTGCCGATGCCAGCTGGAATGACACCTATTGGAAACATGACCGCTTTAACAAGCTTCTGGTCATGGGTCGTGCCGAACTGGATCAGGCCAAGCGTCGCGAAATCTATGTTGAGATGCAACAGATCGTCAACACGGAAGGTGGGGTATGTCTGCCATTGTTCGCGGCTGATCTTATGGCGCTCAACGATAAAATTGGGACGCCGGATCAAATTGGCAATAACTGGGAGATGGATGGTGCTCACTTTGGTGAACGGTGGTGGTTCGCATAGTAATGCATCCCCGTAATGATTGACTGTAAACAAAACTCAAAGGATATGATTATGACAAAAGTTAATTTCGAATGGAAATCGATGAGTATTCCTCGTCGCGAATTCTTGAAAACTACAACGGCGGCGGGTGCCCTTGCAGCGTCAGGCGTGGGTTTTTCAAGTAGTGCTTCCGCTGCTGGCGGTACGTTAAAGACTCGTACTTACGCCGATATGCGCTCGTTGGATCCCGCATTCAGCCAGGGTGTTGTCGATGAATTAATCCAGGCACCAATCTACTCCAAACTGGTTCAGTACAAGCCAGGCCGAGAATGGGGTTGGAAGAAAGACGCGGCCGCCATGGTCGAACAAGTTGACGACACTCACATCAAGTTTGCGCTGCGCGACGATCAAGGTTTCAACAACGGTTTCGGTGCGATGACGGCCGAAGACGTAAAATACTCGTTTGAGCGTCATACCGACGAAGAATTAGGCGGTACGAATGGCCCTGACATGGGTGCCCTTGATCATGTGGAAGTGACGGGTGAACGCGAAGGCACGATCGTGTTGAAAAACGCATTCCAACCTTTGTGGTCCATAACCTTGCCCTATATCACAGGGAACATCATTTCCAAGAAAGCCTGGGAAGGCGCGGGTGGTAAGATTAGCACCACGGCTATTACGGCATCCGGGCCGTATATGCATAAATCCTGGGTGTCCAAACAGAAATCCACGTTGGTGGCCAACCCGGACTGGAAAGGCGAGAAAGCAGCTTTTGACGAAATTCAAATTTTCCATATTGATGATGAAAAATCAGCGGAAATTGCTTTTGAAGCTGGTGAACTCGACTTCACCCGAGTCTCTCTTGGCTCGGTAGAGCGTCTGAGAACGGATCGTCCGGCTGATTCCACGCTCGATGAATTCCCATCCCTCTACTACGCGTGGGTCGGTATGAATGTGGATAACGAGAAACTGAGCAACAAAAAACTGCGGCAAGCGATCCAGCACGCCATCGATGTTCCGTCGATCATGGAAGCAGCCTATTTTGGTGCTGCCAAACCATCCACGGGCATCATAGCCCCAGGCCTGTCGGGCCACCGCGAAAAGAGTCTGGTTTCGCCTGAGCAAAATTTGGACAAAGCCATGGCTCTGCTTGAAGAATCAGGTGCTGGTGGATCGAATATTACGCTCGATATTCTGAATAAATCAGCCAACGTCACGGCGGCGCAGGTTATCCAGGCCAATTTGGCGCAGATCGGATTGAATCTGGAGATCCGTCTGCATGAAGGTGCTACTTTCTGGTCTTTGGGTGATGAGACAGCCGGAGATCAATGGAAAAACGTAGAGCTTATCCTCAATCGCTACTCCATGACTCCCGATCCCTACTATGCGACCTCCTGGTTCACTTGTGATCAGGTTGGTGGGTGGAACTGGGAACGTATTTGCAGCCCTGAGTTTGATGAACTTCATGCGGCTGGTCAGAGTGAAGGCGATCCTGTCAAGCGTGATGCTATCTATCAGCGTGCGCAGGACATTATGGAAGAAACAGGCGCATACAAGTTCCTGACCCATGAAGCTACACCGGTTATCTACCGCAACTCTATTGCGCCTGGTCTCCGGCCTGATGGTCTGCAGCTTTTGCGTGATTACTCTCCTGCCTAATAACAACGACCTCCCTGTTAAGTAGACATAACCTGCGGGATGGCATTCTCTAAGTGCCATCCCGATTTTTTCACAATTGCTGAGGACCTGGTGTAATGCTGACATTCATCACGAAACGAATTGGATTGGCGCTGGCTATCGCCGCACTGTCGGTAACCTTGTTGTTCATCATCATTCATCTGATCCCTGGTGATCCGGCGCGCACCATGCTTGGTCCGAAAGCGACGCCCGAGCTAATTGCCGAAATTCAGGCGCGGATGGGCCTCGATAAAACACTGCCTCACCAGATTCTGATATTTTTTGGCAATATGTTACAAGGCGATCTCGGTATGGATATTTTCTCCAACCGACCTGTAGCGACAATCGTATTTGAACAGTTGCCTCATACGCTGGCATTGATCTTCAGTGCCATTGCGTGGTCCGCAACATTGGGAATTTTCCTGGGGTGCTTCTCGGCGGTACGACGCAATTCTCTGGCTGACCGGTTAACGGGCATCCTTGCTGTCAGTTTTATCGCGGCTCCGGCCTTTGTCATCGCACTGTACTCATTATTGCTTTTTGCGGTTGAGTTGAAATGGTTCCCCGCGATTGGCGCAGGCACGCCCGGTGATATCGGCGACATTATCTGGCATTTGGTGTTGCCCAGTTTCGCCATTGGATTGTCATGGGTCGGCTACATCGCTCGACTGGTTCGTGCTTCTATGTTGGAGATTCTGGGTGAAGGGCACGTTCGTACGGCGCGCGCCTTTGGATTACCCGAGAAATGGATAACCTATCGTTACGCTCTCAAACTGGCGATCCTGCCCACCGTGACGGTCATTGGTGTGGGCATGGGGTTCTTGCTGTCGGCGGCTGTGTTCGCCGAGATCGTGTTCTCCAGACCCGGGCTCGGCAAACTGGTGATCGATTCCATCTCAACCCGCAATTATCCGGTTGTGATGGGCTCGGTGTTGGTCAGCACCATCCTGTTTGTTGCTTCAACCACCCTCTCAGACATCGTCAATGCGATTCTCGACCCCCGCATTCGCCAGGCGAAGTAAGGATTGATCATGGCTGATACTGAAAACACAAAAACCCGCGGTGAATTCGCGGAAATTATCTATCATCTGGTTCGTGATCCCTTGGGATGCACAGGCTTTGTCATTGTTACTGCATTTGTGTTCATCGCATTGTTTGCCGACTTTATCGTGCCTTACGACCCAATTGGGTTGAACATTAAAGACCGATTGCAGGGGCCCTCCGCAGCGCATCTCATGGGCACGGACCAACTGGGCCGGGATACGTTGTCCCGCGTCATGATGGGTAGTCGCGTCGCCTTGCAGGTTGCTTTACCAACCATTGGCGGTGCTATGTTTATTGGCATCTTACTCGGCATGATCGCGGGTTTTGGTTCGCGGACTGTCGACAATGCAATTGTATTGTTCTTTGACACCATACGGTCATTTCCAACCGTGATGTTTGCGCTGGCTGTCGTTGCCTTGGTTGGGCCCAGCCTGACGACGGTGATTTTTGTGATTATGATGACCTCCATCCCGACGTATGGTCGCGTGGTTCGTACGCAAACATTGTCGTTGCGTAACAGTGAGTTCATCCTGGCCGAACGCTCGTTGGGTGCCTCTGTGGCACGCATTCTTGGCGTTCATATTCTGCCAAACGTGATGGGCCCTCTCGCGGTACTTGCTGCCATGGATATTCCTACCGTTATTGGCCTGGAAGCCGGCCTGTCCTTCCTCGGCATGGGTGTGAAACCGCCGACGCCGTCATGGGGCTCGATCCTGAACGATGGGTATTCCCTGATCCGTAATACGCCCTGGATAATTGTTGCGGGGGGCATTCCGCTGATCCTGACAACTCTTGGGTTCACATTCCTTGGCGAAGCCTTGCGTGACGTCGTTGATCCCAAGCTGCGAGGTACGAAATAATGGGCACCGACATTCTTACAATTCGCGATATGTCTATCCACTATGACACGCCTCGGGGAACGCTTAAGGCATTGCGCCATGTCAACGTAAACGTGCCAAAAGGCAAAATCATCGGCGTGGTGGGTGAGAGTGGATGCGGAAAATCAACGTTGATTTCCTCAATCATCCGGCTTTTGGCCCCCAATGCAGATATGGCTTCTGGTAGCATCACGTTTGATGGTAAAGAATTGTATGACCTGTCTGAAGATGAAATGCGAGGCCTTCGTGGCACTGACATTTCGATGGTGTTTCAGGACCCCATGCAAACTCACAACCCTGTTCTGACCATCGGCCGCCAAATGACGGACATTCAGTATCGTGACGACAAGACCGCTGAGCAGAAAAAAGCCCGCGCCGTGGAAATGTTGACGCAGGTGGGTATCCCGGACCCAGAAGCGCGCCTGGAACAGTACCCTCATGAGTTCTCCGGCGGTATGCGTCAACGAATAGCCATTGCCATGGCGTTGATGGCGCGGCCCAAACTGCTGATTGCAGATGAGCCGACAACGGCGCTGGACGCCACCTTGGAAGTTCAGATCATTAAGCGGTTGGAAGAACTACAAGCCGACATCGGGTGCTCCATACTGTTTATCTCTCACCATCTCGGCGTTATTGCTGAGTTGTGCGACGAAGTTGTCGTCATGTACGCGGGCGAGGTTGTCGAGCAAGGATCAGTTCGCGAAGTCTTCCACAGTCCACAGCACCCCTATACCAAGGCGTTGCTGGAATGTGATCCGGGCCACATCAAGAAGAAGACGCGAAACCTGCCGACCATTCCTGGTGAAATTCCCAACCTAGTTGATGTGCCGCCCGGGTGTGCGTTTGCTGCTCGATGTCCAAGAGTTTTTGATGAATGTCACACAAAACGTCCAGCGTGGACGCAAATCAAGGACGGGCAGCATGCCCTGTGCCATCTCGCTGCCAAGGAGTCCGTCCAATGACCGCACTACTGGAAGTCAAAGACGTTAAAGTTCGTTTCCCGTTGGGTGGCGGGTTCATGAGCAGTATTGGTATGGCACCAAAAACATCTATTGAGGCTGTTGCCGGTCTTTCCATGACCATCGAGGCGGGTGAGACCTATGGCATTGTCGGCGAGTCCGGGTCGGGGAAGACGACTATTGCACGGGCAATTGGTGGCCTACACCATGCGCAGGAGGGCTCTATCAAGTTTAATGGAACAGAGCTTCGTGGCTTAGACGAGTCACAGTTCCGACCGCTTCGTAAAGATATCTCCATGATGTTTCAGGACCCCATTGGTTCTCTAAGCCCCCGATTGACCATCAAGTCGCTGTTGACGGAGCCTTACAAAATCCAGGGTATGAAGGATCGCGATCTTGAAGCGGAAGCTAAACGGTTGCTCGGCATGGTCGGCCTGCCAGCGGATTTCGCAGGCCGGTTTGCCTATCAGTTATCTGGCGGTCAAGCCCGCCGTGTGGGTGTGGCCCGTGCGTTAGCGCTCGACCCGAAACTCATTTTGGCGGATGAACCAACGGCTGGTCTTGATGTCTCTGTGCAGGGTGAGTTGCTCAATTTGTTGGCGGGATTGCAGAACAAACTGGGATTGGCGATGATTATCATCACCCATAACCTTAACGTCGTGCGTCACATTACGGACCGCATGGGGATTATGTATCTTGGGCGATTTGTTGAAGAAGGGCTGACGGAGGATATATTCTCAAACCCGCAACATCCCTATACACTGGCGCTGTTAGCAGCAAATCCGGAACCTGATCCGGACGCCCAACTTGCTCGTATAGAACTAAAGGGTGAGCCGCCCAGCCTCATCATGCGCCCCGGCGCGTGCGAGTTTCATCCACGATGTCCATTCGTGCGAGACAACTGTTCAGTCGGCGAATCGCCTGTTTGGGATACATCAAACCCAGTACATTCTCATCGATGTCACTGGCCTGGTCAGCACACAACTGCCTAAAGGATTGCTGCCATGAAGTGTGTCATCGCGTTGATGCAGCACGAGACCAATACGTTTTCTCCTGAACCGACAACCCTTGGCGATTTCGGGCGTATGTTTGGCTGCGAGAAACCGCCCGCTGGAGACGAAGCCATTCAGGTCGTTGCTGGTGTCGACATGGCGGTGAATGCGTTCATTGATTTGGCCCGTGCGCAAGGTTGGGACATGGACGTTCCGGTTGCGGCATGGGCCGAACCCGGTGGTCTCGTTGAGGACGCGGCGTTTGATGCGCTCAGTGACCGGATATGCGCATCGATCTCGACCGGATGCGACGTTGTGATGCTGGACCTGCATGGTGCAATGACAACAGCCAGCTACCCGGATGCAGAAGCAGAACTGTTAAGTCGCATTCGCGTGATCAACCCAGACGTTCCTATTGCCGTGGCGCTCGATTTTCATGCCAATCTATCGCAAGAATTCTACGATGCCGCCACCGTCGTTACGGGGTACCGAACTTATCCTCATGTGGATATGTACGAAACGGGTGAACGAGCAGGGCGCGCGCTTCTTAAAGTGATGAAGACAGATGTTGACCATGAACTTGTGTCTGGCTGGCTGCCTATGCTGACGCACATGATCATGCAAAGCCCATCGTTCGAGCCCATGAAGAGCATCATGGACCGGGCAATCGAAGCCGAAGCAACGGGCGAAGTGACTACAGCCTCGGTGTTTGGTGGTTTCCCCCTGGCGGATGCACCGCAAACCGGGCTCAGTATTGTCGTCTCCGGTGAAAAAGGTAGTCCGGCGCATCACGGCTTGTTGGGTGAGTTACTGAAAATGGCATGGGCAGCACGTCACGATTTTGTGTACCACCCAGAGTCACTCGAAGAGACACTCACCCATTCAAAGACCCTTACAAAGGGCCCAATAGTGTTAGCAGACCATGGCGATAATAGTGGCGCCGGTGGCCCTCACGACAATATGGCAGTGCTCAAAATGGCATTAAACCTTGGATTGGACAACTTGGCCGTGGCACCGGTACCGGATCCGGAGACAGTTGAACAAA
Source organism: Rhodospirillales bacterium (assembly GCA_021775325.1). GTDB lineage: Bacteria > Pseudomonadota > Alphaproteobacteria > Rhodospirillales > Casp-alpha2 > JABJGO01. Next base: position 713 of record JAJFID010000290.1, on the reverse strand, counting down.
TGTGGCTAGCTGGTGAAGGTCACGAGATTGAGGTGTTGCTTGGTGGTAAAGTCGAATGTCCAAATCTTTCGATCCTCAATGAACCTTTGCGAATAAAGGGTCGGGTCAAGAAACTTGTGAGTGGTCAGTTTTCTATCACCGCGGATATGATGACGGGAATGCAGTTTGATTTAGGCCGTTCCGCAGTATTGGAGACGGATCATGCGGAAATTATCGTTTGCGAGGAACGCACGGAACCTTTTGATCCTGCATTCTTCACCTATGCTGGAATTGATCCGACACAAAAGCGATATTTGCTACTCAAATCCCGACAGCATTTCCGCGCCGGATTTGAAGATATGGCAGCCCATATACTGCTCGTTGCAGGACCCGGTATTTGCAGTTCCGATTATGGACAATTTCAATTCGAAAACCTTACCCGGCCAATGTTTCCACTGGACCATGATGCCACTGTCGAACCAATGGACTTCTAATTAGACGCAACCTTTCATGACTCACCCACCGAACGCCCTTACATTTCTGCAAATGACCGATAGCGGAAGTCCTGTGATTGAAGGCTCAAACTTCTGCTTTGGGTCATTTCCAGAAGTTTTTGACTATCAGAAATATAGTCTGCTTAGCACCCGTAAGCAGAAGCCTTGCCAAATAATGGCTGGTTAAGCCCCATAAGCAGTCGTTTTCCTGGGCCGTTAAAAACTTCTGCTGATCGTCAG
>JAJFID010000289.1 GCA_021775325.1 Rhodospirillales bacterium | reverse complement strand
ACAACCCCCTCAGCGTGCCCCGCAACAATCACTCATACCCCAGCACATCGAGAATGATCGGATAGTCTGCGCAGGCTTTCATTCGGGCGATGACGTCCGGTCCGATATCGACGGGCATGCCCGCATGGAGTTGTTCATTGGCGCGGTCTTCCAGGCACATGGACTGTGAGGTTGCCGGCACATCCATGTTGAACGGCCAGTTATCCTGAAATGCGGGATCGTAGGGCAGGTCCAGGTGTTCGCACACGGACATGAGGATGTCTTCCGGGTTTTCAACGAAGTCCTCGCATCGGATCATATAGCCTTTGACGGCGGCTTCCGCCATGTGCCGGTAGCCCTTGAGGAACTCCTCCACCGTGATGTGCACGTCCACATTGGTTTCCCGGCAGTATGTGGACCACTGGGAAAGCGGGTGCCGCATGATGAAGACTTCTTTTAAATCGAATTCTGTGTTCAGGGCGTCGGTGGTGTCCAGATTGAAGGTCGGTTTAACCAGATAGGGTTGTGCAATGTAATCCAGATGGTTCCAGTCGCTCATCACCAGGGTGCCACCGCGTTCCTGTATGCGGGTATGCAAACGACCAATCATCTTGCTGAAATCAGATTCTTTTTTGGACAGAATTTTCCATTCTTCGTCCGAGAACAAATCATATCGCTGTTGTGCGATGACAAGCGGCGGAAAGATATTGCTGCCCAGGGGATGCAGATCATTCAGCATGTACACATCGCCCATGACACCGAGACATTTGCAGAACTGCACAAAACTGTAATTCCCCAGCGAATGCAGCAGTCTGAGAACCGGTTTGTGGGGTTCTGTTTCCGGCACGCCGAGTTTGATTCTTTCCTTGCGACGTTCTGATTCTGCCTCACACCACGTGTGCCACATGGCGCGATAGGCGTCCTCGACTTCGCGGGTGTGGCCTTCATGGTCGCACAACGGAGAATTGATCATGTCCTCACGCAACGTGGCCCTGATGTGCGCGAGGCGAGGCCTGTCGTTGGCAAGATCAACAGCTTTCTGAACGTATTCGTCCGGACTGTTCGCGGCCAGATCACCCAAACCGACCTGGGCCAGAAGACTTGCCGTAACCCGGGCCGCATGCCGGTCCCCCAGCATGGTGACGATTGGGACGTTCATCCACAGCGCTTCACAACTGGTTGTCGTGCCATTGTAGGGGAAGGGGTCCAGGCCAATATCAATATGGCCATAGAACTGCATATGGTCGTTGGAACCCATTTTCCCGAACATCTCCACGCGCTCGGACGGGATGCCGTGGCTTTCAAACATCTCATGGAACCGCGTGCAGGTTCCCTCATCCACCAGAGATGCCGATTTGAGGATAAGACGCGAACCCTCGACCTGTTTCAGAATTCGCGACCATGTCTCGACCGACAGGGCAGATATCTTGGATGCGTTGTTGAACGAGCCGAACGTCACCTGACCGGTTTCCTCCGCCGCAAGAACGCGCGATGGTTCCACGGAATACTGTGGATTGTAACACGTGAATGATCGGGGCAGACGCCACAGGGTCTCCGTATGATAGTCGTCGGCTTCACCCACCGGGTCTGTTATGGCATCAACGAACCTGTAGTCGACTGTTGTCAGCCCTGTGGTGTTGGGATAGCCGATCCAGGTGACCTGTATGGGTGCCGGTTTCATGGCAAACAATCTCAACCTGTTGCCGGCTGTGTGGCCGCCCAGGTCCACGAGAATGTCAATCTTGTCTTCGCGGACGAGTTTGGCAACGTCGACGTCTTTCATCTTGGTGATGAACCGCCAGTGGTTGGTATACGCCTGCAGTTGTTTTGTCATGGCGTCGGGTGTGGCGACGTGGGCATAACAATAGATTTCGCACACAGCAGGGTCATGGTGCTTCAGCGCAGACTCAATGAAATAGCTGACGGCATGCCCGTACAGGTCTGCTGATACGTAACCCACGCGGATCGGGCGGTCCGGATCCGGTGCGTTCGGGAATACTTCCGTTCCCGGAAGCAGGGGCTCGGTATGCCATGCGGCCCAGTTTTTGTGTTCCTCGAACAAGTCGGAGACGGACATGTCGTCCAGATAGTTCATATAAAACAACATGTTGGAATGGGCGTTGGTGTAGTTCGGATTGGCCTCCAGTGACTTGCGGTAATACTCGATGCTTTCGCGGGGTTTTGCCATTTCCATGGCGAGAATACCCAGATTGTTAAAGACATAAGCCGGGTGGGCATCGCGCTTTGCGCATTCCAGATAGTACTGCTCGGAGTCCTCAAACCGGTTCAGCTCCCGGAAGACGATGGCCAGATTGTTGAGCATACCGGCGTCGTCGGGATTCATGTCCACGTAACGTTCGTACAGTTCGGCGGCCTTCTGGAAGTTTCGGACAGACTGGAAGTACGCACCGGCCCCCCGAAGAACCTTGTGATCTTTTGGGGCGAGTTTTAGTGCAGACTCATAATGTTCCTCTGCCGCCTCAAACAGGTGTTGTTCCCTGAGCACACTGCCCAGTTCAACAAGAAGCGACGCATCATGAGGGTGCACGTCCAGTGTCGAGCGGTAGAGTTCTTCCGCTTCACTATACCGGTTCAGAAAGCGCAAAGCCTTGGCGAGGGTCAGCAGTACGGGAATTCTGTCGGGTGCGGCATTGACGGCTGTTCTTGCGTGTTTTTCAGCCAACTCATACTGGGTCTTTCGTATCAGGATTTCTGCAAGCGCGGCATTCGCTTCGGGGCTCGACGGGTCAATTTCAAGTGCGCGATGCAATGCCCGCTCTGCCTTGCCGTGCTGTTTGAACTGGTCGAGACACTGGCTCATGTTCACATATGAAAAGACATGCTTCGGGTCCATTGAGAGGGCCATGTCATAGGCGTGAACCGCTTCATCATACAAACCGAGCGCCGATAACGCGTTGCCTAGCAGGAACTGCGCTTCCACCTGATGCTCGTCAAGACTGAGAGAATGCCGGAGGTATTGTACGGCTGTGCCGGGATCGTGCGTTTCATTGGAGATTGCGCCAACAAGGTTCTGCAGCTTGATATTCTGCCGGTCAATGTCGGCGGCCTTCTTGGCCTCTGTCAGGGCATCGCGAAGATTACCCGCGCGAAAATACTGAATGGCAAGCCGTTGCGCCTTTGCCGCAGAGTCCAGTGGCGATAGCCCCTCCGTCGAATTTTCATCTGCCATGAGTGCCGTTGGTCCTCGGTAAACTAGATATGGCTTGTTCGGGTTAACATTGGCATTTTCTGCATCAGGCGTTCCGGTTAATCGTGCTTTTGTCGACGGTCTTCTGAAACCATCTGGCGCAGGTCGGCATCAAACATTTCCGCCACCAGTTGTTTAAACGGTGTTGTATGCTCCCAACCCAGGATGCGTTTTGCCTTGCTCGGATCGCCCAGCAACAGTTCAACCTCAGTCGGGCGGAAGTACCGCGGATCGACCTTGACCAGGATCTCGCCGGTGTCTGCATCAAGGCCCTGTTCTTCGATACCTTCCCCCTGCCATGCAATTTTCCGTCCGGCTGTTTCAAAAGTCAGCTCCACGAATTCGCGAACGGAGTGCATTTCGCCGGTTGCCAGCACAAAGTCGTCAGGTTCCGGTTGTTGCAGAATACGCCACATGCCCTCGACATAATCCCGGGCATGACCCCAATCCCGCTTCGCATCAATGTTCCCCAGATACAGTGTATCGCCGATGCCCAGCGTCATGGCTGCGACGGCACGGGTAATCTTGCGCGTCACAAACGTTTCCCCGCGAACAGGACTTTCGTGATTGAACAAGATGCCGTTTGAGGCATGCATGTTATATGCTTCACGATAGTTCACCGTGATCCAGTAGCCATAGAGCTTTGCGGCCGCGTAGGGGCTCCTCGGATAAAAGGGGGTCGTTTCCGATTGCGGCACTTCCTGCACCTTGCCGTACAGTTCCGACGTGGAGGCCTGATAGAAGCGCGTTTTTTCGTGGAGGTTGAGGATTTTGATGGCCTCGAGCAGGCGCAACGTGCCCATGCCGTCTGCATTGGCCGTGTATTCCGGCGTCTCGAAACTCACCTGCACATGGCTTTGTGCCGCAAGATTGTAGATTTCGTCTGGTTGCACCTCCTGAACGATACGAAGCAGGTTCGTTGAATCAATCATGTCGCCATAGTGCAGGAACAGACTGGCATCTTCGATGTGGGGATCCTGATACAAATGATCGATTCGGGCAGAGTTGAATGAAGAAGACCGCCGCTTAATCCCGTGAACGATGTAACCTTTTTCCAGCAACAGTTCGGCGAGATATGCGCCGTCCTGTCCGGTAATTCCGGTAATCAATGCTACCTTTTTCGCCATTTTCTATGGTGTCCTCTGATTTATTCCGGTGCCACGTTTGATCGTGAATTTGACTGTTTTATGCTTCTTTCACAATGTTTTATCGCGGCACACATTACTGTCGCCCATACGTATCATCCAGCCGCACAATGTCATCTTCGCCGAGATAGGACCCTGACTGGATCTCAATGACACGCAAAGGAATCTGTCCGGGATTTGCCAGCCTGTGAATTGTGCCAATTGGTATATACGTAGACTGGTTTTCATGCAGCAGCATTTGTTCATCACCGCGCTGAATGGCCGCGGTTCCTTCAACCACAATCCAGTGTTCCGCGCGATGGGCGTGTTTTTGCAGGCTGAGTTTTGCGCCCGGGTTAACGGTCAGTTCCTTCACCTGAAACCCGTCTGCCAGAAGAATCGAGCGGAAGTTGCCCCAGGGACGATAAATCGTTGAATGGTGGAGATGTTTTGTACTGCCCTGTGTCGACAATTGTGCAACGATTTCAGTGACCTGGTCTGACTTAGCCATGTTGCTGACCAGAACTGCATCGTCCGTGACGACGATGCCCAAGTCGTCGACACCAATGGTTGCGGCAAGATGATTTTCTGAATGCACTATGCAGTTTCGGGTATCAACTGTCATCGTATCGCCAACCAGAAAGTTGCCATCGCCGTCCCTGTCGCCGCACTCCCGTACAGAAGACCACGTGCGAACGTCCTGCCAACTGGTCGCGAGCGGGGACATGACTGTTGTCCCGGATTGTTCCAGTACAGCTTTGTCCACAGATGATGCCGATATTTTCTCATAGGGAGGCGCTGCCAGTCTGATGAAATCCAGATCCTTCGTGCTCTCTGCCAACGCTTGCTCGCACAGCCCAAGAGTTTCAGGGTCATGGCTTTTCATCGCAGATATAAATACATCGGGTCTGAAAAGCGATATCCCGCTGTTCCAGGAGTAACCGTCGCTGACCAGTTGCTGCGCCAGACCGCGTTCCGGCTTTTCGATAAAGGACTGTACGGCTGCCACAAAGGCATCATCCGATGCGATTTCATCACCCGGTTTCATGTATCCAAGCTCGGGGTCCGGGAATGTGGCCTGCAGGCCAAAAGTGACAAGTTTTCCGTCCCGCGCGTCTTTTGACAAGGCGACGATCTGGTCTCGAAAAACTGTTGTGTCACCGATTATGTGGTCGGATGGTAAAACAAGCACGAGGCCTTCCGGGTCACAGTCTCTGACCCAAAGGGCGGCGATCGTGATGGCTGGCGCGGTATTCCGGCTGACCGGTTCCAGAATAATATCACCAGGTAACTGGTCGATGGCCTGAAATTGTTCAGCGACGATAAACCGGTGATCCTCGTGACATACAACAAGTGGGCTGGCAAATCGTTCATCGGCGACCCGTTTTGCTGTTGTCTGTAACAATGTGTCCTGGTGGGTAAGGCGCTGAAACTGTTTTGGATAGAGGGCGCGCGAGAGAGGCCACAGTCGCGTGCCGACACCGCCGGACAGTATGGCTGGGTAAATCTCGGGTTTCATCGTCTGACCATACATTCGCGCTGGTGATTTCGCCTGTCGTTTTGATCGCACTCGGAAGCAATGT
>JAJFID010000288.1 GCA_021775325.1 Rhodospirillales bacterium | reverse complement strand
TCAATCCCCTGGTCACCACGGATGATGACAAAGTCGTCGCCCTGGATGCCAAAATGTCCTTTGATGATAATGCCCTGTTCCGGCGTCCGCAGATTTCGGAGCTGCGCGACAAGTCACAGGAAGAGCCGCGTGAAACCAGGGCAACGGACCGGGGGCTCAGCTATGTGGGCCTGGACGGCAACATCGGTTGCATGATCAATGGCGCAGGACTGGCCATGGCCACCATGGACATGATCAAACATGCCGGTGGAGAGCCCGCAAACTTCCTGGATATCGGTGGTGGCGCAACCCCGGACCGTGTGGAAAAGGCTTTCAATCTGGTGCTGTCTGATGATGGCGTGGACGCCATCCTGATTAACATCTTCGCCGGTATTAACCGGTGTGACTGGGTCGCCGAGGGTGTGATCGAAGCCGTGCGCAACAATGAGCCGGATATTCCCGTCATTGTGCGCCTGTCCGGCACCAATGTGGAAGAAGGACGGCGGCTGATCCGCGAATGCGGGCTGCCCATCCTCAGCGCCGATACGCTGAGCGAGGCGGCCGAAATGGCGGTGGCATCCATCAGCGACAAAGCCGTCAGCGCCTGATCCGTCAAAACAAGGTACCAACGCCTGCGGGCGGGAGCAAAAGACATGAGCATTCTTCTCGACGAAACAACCCCGATCATCGTTCAGGGTTACACTGGCAAGATCGGCAGTTTCCACGCCAAGGAAATGATTGAATACGGCACCAATCTGGTAGGTGGTGTAACACCCGGCAAGGGCGGCACGACCCATCTGGACCGGCCCGTGTTCAATACGGTCAAGGAAGCAGTTCGCGAGGCTGGTGCCACAACCAGCATCGTGTTTGTACCACCACCATTTGCCGCAGATTCCATCATGGAAGCCGCCGACGGCGGCATCAGTACCTGTGTCGTCATCACGGACGGTATTCCGGCCCAGGATATGATGCGGGTTAAGCGTTACCTGCGTCGTTACAAAAAAGAGCAGCGCATGCGCCTGATCGGCCCCAACTGCGCCGGTATGATCTCACCCGGTAAATCCATGCTCGGCATCATGCCCGGACATATCTACAACCAGGGCAACGTGGGTATTGTTGGCCGCTCCGGTACCCTGGGTTATGAGGCCGCCAGTCAGATGCAGGCATTGGGAATCGGTGTTTCCACCAGTGTGGGCATTGGTGGCGATCCCATCAATGGCAGCTCTTTCAAAGACATCCTGGCCCTGTTCGAGGAAGACGCCGAAACAGATGCCGTCATGATGATTGGCGAGATCGGCGGCCCTCAGGAAGCCGAGGCAGCCGAATACATTCGTGATCACATGTCCAAGCCTGTTGTCGCTTACGTGGCGGGCCTCAGTGCCCCCAAGGGCAAGAAGATGGGCCATGCCGGTGCCATCATCTCCGCCTTTGGCGAAAGCGCCAGCGAAAAGGTGGAAATCCTGGAAGAAGCCGGTGTCAACGTGGCCCATCGCCCTTCCGACATGGGCCTTTCTATTCAATCTGTTCTTTAACCCCAAATTTGCCAACGTCCTCAGGGGCTAAAGAACATACCTAAGGCTGACCGCCTAACCGCGGTCAGCCTTTTTTTATGTGGATTCTGAGATGGAATGGTTCGGTGACACCACCTATTTCACATGTTATTAATGTTCTATAACGCATTTCACATATTTTATTGACTATATTGTGAATTGAACTATATAATATATGTAAATAACGCACACCCCATGCGTATCATCGCCTGGGATACAAGGATTAGGTCCATGACTTTGCAAATTGTTACCGCCAATCGCCTGACAGACGGTGCGGTTGTTTATTACGGGGCCGATCACACGTGGTCGCAGTGGATTGCTGATGCCGTGGTGTCCGACGGTTCCTCCGATGCCGGATCAACATTGGCACTGGCCAAGGCCGACGCGTTTACCAACGGGATTGTAGAGCCCTATCTGGTTGACGTATACCGGGAAGCACAAACCATCAAACCGGTCCGATACCGTGAGGCAATCCGAGCCCGTGGACCCTCTATCTACACCGGTTCGAAACACCGTATGCCCGTGAGCAACACTGCCGTACAATCGACCGCAACTACGGCTTTCCAGAACGGTCTCTAAGGCCCCTGCCAACTGAAAAATCAGCGCGGAGACAAGCGCATGTACCGTTACGATGAATTTGATCATGCGTTCGTCAATCAACGCGTGACACAGTTCCGAGATCAGGTCGACCGCCGCCTCGATGGGGAATTGACCGAGGATGAGTTCAAGCCGCTTCGCCTGATGAACGGTCTGTACCTGCAATTACACGCCTATATGCTGCGCGTTGCCATCCCCTATGGGGTGCTGTCATCATCGCAGTTGCGGCAACTGGCCCATATCGCGCGAACCTATGACAAGGATTACGGTCATTTCACCACCCGCCAGAACATCCAGTACAATTGGCCAAAGCTGAAAGACGTACCGGACATCCTGCGTGATCTGGCCGCGGTGGAAATGCATGCCATTCAGACCAGTGGCAACTGTATTCGCAATGTAACCGCCGATCACTATGCCGGTGTCGCGGCTGATGAAATTGAAGACCCCCGCGTTTATTGCGAAATCATTCGCCAGTGGTCGACCCTGCATCCCGAGTTCGCGTTTCTGCCGCGCAAGTTCAAGTTTGCTGTTTCCGGTGCCCATCAGGACCGGGCAGCCGTCAAACTGCATGACATCGGCATCTATATGCGCCGCAACGATGACGGCGAAATCGGATTCGAGATTCTTGTTGGCGGTGGTCAGGGGCGCACCCCGATGATAGCACAGACGATCTGTGAATTCCTGCCCAAGCAGCACCTTCTGTCATATCTGGAAGCCATCCTGCGCGTCTACAATGAAAGCGGACGACGCGACAACAAATACAAGGCGCGCATAAAAATACTGCTGTATGCCACCGGCGTTGACGAGTTCCGCCGCATGGTCGAAACCGAATGGGAACAGATCAAAGACAGAAACTATGATCTTCCCGACGTGGAAATGCAGCGTATCCTGACCTATTTTGCGCCGCCGAATTATGAAACTCTGGATGGCACGCAACGAGACTTCGAAGTTCGGAAATTTGAAGACCGAGAGTTTGGCACGTGGGTGAAGCACAATGTCGCCGGCCACAAAAAACCCGGATATGCCATTGCCAATATCTCCCTGAAACCGGTTGGCGGCATTCCGGGGGACGCCACCTCCGAACAGATGGACTATGTTGCCGACCTGGCTGATCAGTACAGTTTCGGCGAAATCCGAGTCAGCCATCGACAGAACCTAGTACTGCCTGATGTCAAACAGAGTGACCTGTACGACCTCTACAAGGCGCTTTGTCGGCACGGGCTCGCCGTTCCCAATCACGGAACAGCAACCGACATCATCGCCTGCCCCGGACTGGATTACTGCTCGCTCGCCAACGCGCGTTCAATCCCGGTATCCCAGCGCCTGTCGGAACGCCTTCATGAAATCAGGGCGTCCCATGATATCGGTGACATGCATTTGAACATTTCGGGCTGCATCAACGCCTGCGGCCATCATCATGTGGGTGCCATTGGAATTCTCGGGGTCGACCGCCGCGGTGAAGAGTACTATCAGATTACCCTTGGCGGTTCGGCCTTCGAAGACGCATCCATCGGCGACATCATCGGACCGGCATTTTCAAGTGATGCCGTCGTGGACGCAGTCGAAACAATCATCACCACTTTTCTGGGTTTACGGGAAAATGACGAGCGATTTATCGACACCTATCGGCGTATCGGCCTGAAGCCTTTCAAGGAGACGCTTTATGGCACTGATTAAGGACGGCAAACTGGCAGACGACCTTTATGTCACGCTGGCTGACGACGTGGATTTGCCGGTGGATTGCCAGGCAGTAATCATCAGCGCCGAGCGCTGGCTGACCGAAGGTGCGGCTATCGCCAAACAATCTGACCAGGTGGGTGTTTTGTTGCAGCCGGGCCAGTCGCCTGACCTGATTGCCGATGATCTCGACAAGATAAGCGTCGTCGCGGTGAATTTCCCCGTGTTTAGTGATGGTCGGGGATTCTCTCATGCGCGGCGCCTGCGGGAGAATTTTGGCTACGCCGGTGAAATTCGTGCCACCGGTCACCTGATCCGGGACCAGTACCTGTTTTTGCATCGCTGCGGTTTCAACGCCATTGAAGTTGCCGATGAGGCGATGGCCAAACAATGGCAGGTGGCCATGGACGAGTTTTCCATGTTTTACCAAAATACAGTCGATGACCGTATGCCGCTCATGCGGGCACGACACCCGAACATGGACAGTGCCGAAACAGGACAGTAACCCGTCGGTTTTGGTTTGACGACCCGATCAATCTGCTGCACACGATGGACTGAATTCCGCTGCCGGTCGTGGTAAGTTGATGCCTGTCGGGACATACGCATGGACGACAATACGAACACTGTTTATCTGGTTGGCGCAGGCCCGGGAGATCCGGACCTGCTGACTGTCAAGGCGTTGCGCCTGATCCAGAAAGCCGACGTCGTCATCTATGATCGCCTGGTCTCTGATCCTATCCTTGATCTGGTCTCGCCAGAAGCCGAGCGCATCTTCGCGGGCAAAAGAGCTCGCGATCACTACATGCCACAGGACGAAATCAACGGTTTACTCGTTGAATCAGCGATATCGGGGAAGATTGTCGTGCGCCTCAAAGGGGGAGACCCATTTGTTTTTGGCCGAGGCGGCGAAGAAGCCGTCACGTTGGCGGAAGCCGGTGTCCGGTTTGAGATTGTTCCCGGCATCACGTCATCGGCCGGGTGTGCGGCCTATGCCGGCATCCCCCTCACCCATCGCGACCACGCCCACAGCGTCCGGTTTGTGACTGGGCATACCCAGCATGGTGACGAACCGGAACTTAACTGGTCAAGTCTGGCCGACCCGGCGACGACGCTGGTCGTATATATGGGCATGACAAACGCACCCATCATATCCACCAAGCTGATCGAAGCCGGCCTGGATGCCAGCACACCGGCGGCGGCCATTAACATGGGCACCAGACCGGAACAGAAGGTTGTGCTGTCAACGCTGTCCGGGTTACCACAAGCCATCGTGGACAACGCCCTGAGCGGCGCTACGCTGCTGGTCATTGGTTCCGTCGTCAATTTAGCGGATACCATTGCCTGGTTTGCTCCTGAGACCTGAAATCTCATGATTGCACCCCACAAAGAACCGGTGCCAGAGCACTGGAAGGATGCGCTGGTCCTGCTGCTGGCACACGGCTCGGAAACGACGCCCAGTGCTGCACGACTGGTCAAGGACCACGCATCCGCATTGGCATCCCGATCATTATTTGCAGATGTCAGGGCCGTTTTTCTGCGCGATACGCCCCACCCGCGCGAAGTCATTGAACAGGCCCCCAATCGCGACATCTATATTATTCCGTTCATGATCAGCGAGGGGTATTCGATTGACATCCTGATACCAGCGGCCCTCGGTCTGACTGGTACGCTGACCGAAAGAATCAGTGAAACGGGTCGCCGCCGCATTCATGTGTGCCACAGCATAGGAACTCACGACCACATAACCGGTCAGATCGTCACCATGATCAATACGATAATTATGGATAACGACCTCAACCCGCAGCAAACGTCGACCCTCATCACAGCGCACGGCACGGGTCGGCATCCCGACAACAACCATCGCGCTACGTGGCTGGCTGACCATATTGCGACGTCGTGCGACGTACGGGATAGCCATGCAGTATTTCTGGAGGAGCCGCCACGCATACCCGAATGGCCGTCACTGGTGACGCAGGACAACGTCATTGCCGTGCCATATCTGATGACGACCGGCAGCCATGCCACATCCGACGTACCGCAGGAGTTAGGATTGTCACCGGACACACCGGGCTTTCAACAATCGTTGCAGACAGGCCGGACTTTCGGACCATGTACTATTGGCGAACGAAAACTGTGGTACGCCCCCGTGGTCGGCAATATGGAATCCATTCCGGATGTCGCAATCGACCGAGTCCGGGATTGGGACCGCGAGAACAACGATTAGATCCGGTATGCGCAGGAGCACACATTGGTAAGATTGGCGCAGGCGTAGCTCTTAACCATCGTCCCGATCAATAGCCCGGTTCAGCAGCATGAACAGCTTGCCCATATCTGATGACAGCAGGGTCGTATTCATGACGTTTGCCGAGTCGCGTTTCTTGGCCTCTTCGATCAGGTTATGGAACTGCTTGATGTAGCGCGCCACGTAGTCCCTGAAGGCCTGGTCCTCGCGATAATGCTCGTGAATAACCGCCAGTTTGTTCTTCTCGCGGAAACCGAGAATCTTGCGCACAAAGACCCCCTTCTCACCTCGGTTATAGCGCCGCCAGTCGTCTTCGGTTACTTCGGTTTCCAGCAAACGGTTCATATCCACAGCCAGGGATTGCAGGCGTTCCATAACAAATGTCGCGTGACGCAGGAAGTCATCGGTCGCGGCCAGTTTCGCCCGCTCCTGCAGTTCTTTCAGAATGTTTTCAGCGCTATCCGAAACAACCCGCATATCCTTGGTCCGTTGCTGCAAAGCACCGGCTGCTTTTTCTGTCTGTTCAATGGTGGCCTGCGAGACACGTTGCAGTTCTTCGGCATGGGATTTCACTTTCTTATCCCAGATTTTCAGGCGTTTTGTTGACTCATCAGTGACCTTCGCAACCTCCTGATGTCTTTCGGTAATTGAACTGCCCAGTTCACTCAGCGTCTTGTCAGCATTCTGCGCGGTCTCCGCCATTTCCTGCATCTGATGTTGCAGGATATGGTTTGTTGACGTCATTTTGCCGGCGATCTGGCTCGCTATCACGTCTGCATTCTGCGCGTTATCCCTGAGATGCGCTGTGGCCGCATTCATCTTCATGGCGCTTTCGTCCACCACCGTGCCAGCCGTGCTGGCATGGGTCACAAGCGCCTTGCCAACATCACCAAGTTTCTCGACAGCCGTCACCGCCACACCGGTCAGATCACGCGCCTGATTGCCCACCGCATCCGTGGCCAGTTCCATATCCGACTTGGTGCGCCGTGATGTATCATCCAGCTCCTGGATACGTTGCAGCAACACCTGCCCGATTTCACGCAGGCTCTCGGACGTACGTTCAGCCGTGGCGTCCAGTTCCGCAGACTCTTCACGCAAACCTTCTCTGGCTGCCATGACATGACCTGCGGCACGTTCCGACGTCGTGGCAAGTTCGCCGGATTGTTTTGCCATTGCCGCGTTGACCTGTGACAAGAGACGCGTCGCCTTGTCCACGGCAACATCCACGTCAGTTCCACGCTTCGTCAGCGCTTCTGACACACTGTCGATCTGTTCCGTGGCTTTTGATGTTACATCTGTGACCGTCGCAGCGTGGTCATGCAACTGATCACCGTAAGCCCGAATATTTTCAGAGGCCCGTTGATAGCTGTCATCCACCTGCGTGGTTCTGGACTTCAGCATTTCGCCCATGGACTCCAGCCGGTTTTCTGACTGCTCCAGGCTCTGGTCCATGTTAGACGAATAGTGCTCGACCGCTGTGGCGATATCCTGCAATCGGGCAGCAGCGTCGTCGGACTTGGCAACGGCCTGCCCGACTTCATCACGCATGGCTTCTCCGGCGACACCCAGATTCTCCACAGCTTCCGATGCCTTCTCCGAAACCGTTGAGGAACTCTCCACCAACTTGCCCGAAACGGCGTCAATGCTGTTTTTGGCAGCGTCGCTTGCTGCATTCAACCATGCAGACTGTTCCTTCAGCGTTTCGCCAGTACTGACAAGCCGCTGTTCCACAGTTCCCAGTTGCGCCTCAATTCTTTCGGCCCCCTGCTGCAAGTCTACGGATACATTGGACACACGCTCGGTTGCTTCATCTGTCGCGTTATTCAACCCCTGAGCCTGTCGGTCGAAAGCGTCGCTTACGAGTCCGAGCAGACGTGCCGCACGATCTGTCGATGTGGTCAATTCACGCGACGAATGGCGTAGTGATTCTTCGCTGCGCGAAACACTTTGTGTCGCGATGTCTGATGCCTTGGCAATGTTTTCCGCGCTGTCGCCCAACAGATCGCCCAGATTTTTGACATTGTCGGAAGCGTCGCCTGACGCCGATAACAACTCGGCCAACCGTGATTTCACATCGTCACTGACGCGCTCCAGGCGAACTTCCATACGATCCGATGCTTCACCCAGTTCGTTGGTCTGTCGAACAATGGAATCCGTCCCGAGTTGTGATGTTCTGGCAATTCGTTCATTTACATCGGCGAGTTTTCCACCTTCGTCCCGAATACTTTTCTGCACCGTATCGAGAGAACTCAGGGTTTCAGACGATGTGCTCCGCAAATTCTTGGAATGGTCATCGACATTCTCGCTGAGAACGTTGAGTCTGGCCGTCACGCTTTCAGCCATAAGGCTCATGCCATCCAGTTGCCCGCGGAAGCCATCGACGGTTTCCCGGGTTTGTGATGAGGTAGCTGTGACCGTATCGGCAGACTGGCGCAGTGTTGACGTCACTTTTTCCACATTGCTGATGCCTTGTGCCGTCGCCCCATCGATTGCCGCAACCTGTTCGGAGAAGTTTTCGCTGATGGACGAGATCCTGCCTGCCGCCCGTTCTGTGACACTGTCCAGGTCAGTTGATCGTTCGTGCAGCGTCTCGCCCACATCAGAAAGCCGGACTTCGGTCTCATTGGCGATGCGTTCGATGTCCTGGGCCTGTAAGGCCAGTGTTTCCGTCGAGCGGCGAACCCGCTCCGATGCCTCGCTTGAGGTATCATCCAGTTGATCCGAACGTTTTTGTAACTCCTCACCGACGCGGCCCATTTCACCAATCACGCGATCGCTCACCGTGGTCAGGCTGTCAGCGCCCTTCTCAAGTGCATCCGTAACGGATGTAACACCGACTTCGGCATCGGTTGTGATTGCGTTGACTTCGTCAATCCGGCGGCGGAACTCGTCGCCCACACTGCGAATTCGTTCGCTGGCGCGTTGTGTCGCACCTTGCAGATCGCGGGTTGTCCGTTCCAGATCGCCAACGGTCTCACGAACCGAATCAGATACGACATCTGATGTATCACGCAATGCCGTGGACTGGCGTGACAGGGAGCCCTCAATGTCTTCCGCCCGGCGTTCCAAATTCTCCGCCGCGTGGGCAAGCACCGCCTGCTGCTCGCTCAACATGTTCCGCAGCATTTCCGCCTGCTGTGACGCCCGCTCGGAACGGTCGTCCATGACCTCGGAATGGCGCGAAAGGGACTCGGTACTGGTCTCGAAATGCTGTGCAGCATTTCGCACCCGCGTGACCATATCGTTGGCCTTTTCTTCCAGCACCTGCCCGGCGGCATCGCTCTGACGGACCACGGCACTGACCACATCAGAGAAACGTTCGCCCCGTTCTGTGAACACCTGGGTTGTTCGTTCGGTGGCCTGCACCGCTTCCTGCGCGCCATCAACCAGATCACGGGTTCGTTCGCGCAATGACTCGTTCAGGTCTTCGGCACGCGCCGTGGCACGATCGGATGACGTGACCAGTTCCTGGGAGCGTTCATACAACGTATCGCCGACCTCACGTGCCCGTTCGACTGCGCGGTCAGTAACCTCGCGCAGGTCTTCGGTCTGACGTTTGAGCGCCTCGGAAATTGCCCGCGCACGCAGGTCCGCGTCCTCCGAAACCTGGGAAAGCTCTATGGACCGGCGCTTGACTTCACCGACCACGGTTTCGGCCTGGGTCGCTGCAACATTGGATGCCCGGGTCAGTTCCTGGGCTTGTTTGCGAAGCGAGCCTGTCACTTCCTGCAGGCGGATTTCCGCGCGATCACTGGGATATGCCAATTGCCGAAGTTGCCAGCGCAAGGCTTCCGTTTGATGGCGCAGACTGTGGCCACGTTCAAAAAATGCCACCACCATCCATAACAGGGCCAGCGGCGTAACGACACCAGCCGCCAGACCGCCGAGCTCGTGAGGCAGCAGAATACCCAGATTGTTCCAGCCCAGATGCAGTTCGACCGTATTATAAACCAGATAGCTCCAGGCAATACTGGCAATAACACCGATGCTCACCGGTATCCGGTAACGCAGCAGGAAAGGTGCCTGCCACTCGGGCGGTTCAAGGTCATCACGCGATGAGAAAGCGGGCATTTCGGTGCCGGACAACGCAGCGCCACTGCTTTCAGCGGTACCGGCGTGGTCGTAGGTCCCCGTCGCGATGGACTCAATGCTGTTGTTATCAGCACGATTGCCATCTGATTTCGATGAAATGTCTCCAATTGAAGTTGGTTTGTCAGCCATCGTCGCCCCAATCACCATTACAAATGCGTCGTCCGGCGTCCCGACCGTTCTGACACGGCACAGGGCGCGGAGACAATCCACTGGGTCAATAATACACTGTCAATTCGCTTTGTGGAAGGCTAGTTGCAAGATATAGCGCCATTTCTGTGGATAACTACAATATCTTGTATTCAGCAATCGCCCGGATTCTAGCGCAGAAGATCACCCAGTTTGGCTATTACCCGATGTCCCGCTTTCCCGTCCCCATAGGATTCGAACACGATACTTCGGATGCGTGCCCGTTGTTCGGCATCAATCCCAGGGTTTTCTGTAACCTCGCCAAGTGTCGGCTCCAGCAACTCGGATCCCGTAATAGTATGCGCGGCACTTTTCAGCAGATCGATGTGCTGCTGTGACAAATGTTCTTCCGACACCGCTGCATCTTCATTCAGCAACAAAACCATGGGTTTATCAAATGCCAGGAACAGAAAGGCTGTATCCGAAAAGTCACCAATCAGCACATCTGTATCAGCCATCAGATCAAGCACGTTTGCCCCTCTGTCCTCGATCAGAACCATATCATCACGACCGGCTGCGAGGGCGCGCCAGCCGGCGATCCATCCCGGTTGGGATTCAAATGAAACCGGGTCAGGCAGAATACGAACCAGATAGTCACCGCGCTGTTCATTACACAGTTGCGCCAGCGCTTCGCTCAATACAGGTGCTGCCGATATGTCGGGCTGATAGGACGGCGCAAACAACAGATGGGTTCGCAAATCTCCTGATTCCCTCTGCGCGGAACGCCGGGCTACAGCGCCTGAAAAAACAGGATCGGCGGCGGGAAGCCCCGACAGCCATACCCGACGGGCCGGGATACCGGCAGCGACCAGGGCAACCTGATCGGCGGCGGTCACCGCGCATACAGCGTCGGCGGCGGCACACAAGGCAACCTCGTTTTCCCGGCGCACAGGT
Organism: Rhodospirillales bacterium; assembly: GCA_021775325.1. Classification (GTDB taxonomy): domain Bacteria; phylum Pseudomonadota; class Alphaproteobacteria; order Rhodospirillales; family Casp-alpha2; genus JABJGO01. The sequence goes on along the minus strand of JAJFID010000288.1, from coordinate 3,608 downwards.
GTCGACGGCACGTGAACCATCTTGGCATCCGGCACGTGTGCCCGAAGTGCCGCCATGCGGGCATTTGTCGTCATCACCACGGCCGGTTTGAAGTCTGCGATCTCGCAGGCATCGCCGCTGATCATTGGCCAGTGACGATGGCCCACGGCCTCAAACACCGGATACAGGATATTGAAATCGGCTGGTCTGCTCAAATGCATGGCAATCCGGTGTCCGTTACCCGAGTCTGTGGCCTGCTGCCCGGCTTCAACGGCAGCCATCGTCAGGATAGCCGCCTGCACAAACCGGTTTTCCGGCTGTTTGCGGAGCGCGTCGGCAAATACTTGCTCTGCATCCTCTGTTCGCCCGAGCGCACGGTACGACAGTCCCAGATGGTAGCGCGCTTCATTGAGATCAGGATCAAGTTCCGTTGCGATACGCAGGCATTGGGCCGCCTCGCCCGATGCACCAGCGCGACGGAGCGCGGCACCCAACAGATATCGCGCCTCACCATCTTCCGGTCCGATGCGAACAGCTTTTCTGAAACAATGAATGCCCTCGGCTTCATCACCACGCAGGAACAGAACTTTCCCAAGATTGGTGTAGGCCGCCAGACTTTCTCCATGGGCACTGGTTGCCCGGCGCAGACACTCGATGGCGGCATCATAACGACCGCCACCAGCCAGTAACTCGCCCATCTGGACATTTACGTCCACCTCGTCCGGCATCAGAAGTGACGCCTTTTGCAAGAGTACCGCGGCCACGCTCAGATTGCCCGTCGCCCGGGCTGATGCTGCGCGAGACATTAGCTCGTTGTAAGGCAGGCCTGCGAGGTCGTCCTCGCCATCCGGATGCGCCAGAATTCGACCTTCGATTACGTCAAGCGTATCCTCGTACCCCCCGCGCCCGTGGCCGATTGGCTGTTTGTCCTGATTCGCTGAGGCATCGTCGCCGGTCGAGGTATGGCTCCGAACGCCCGACGGGCTGGTCAAACGAACGATGTGCATCTTGGCCATCCAGCCGATGCTTCGGAAGACCTTTTCAGACGGAACATCCCGCATGACCCGTTGCACGTCCATAACGTTCTGGCTGCCTTCGGTGGCCAGCAATTCAACAATGCTGGTCATTGCTGCTTCGTCCATCATCTTTGTGACAGCGAAATTGTTCATGCCGAAAGCCAGACGCGCCTTGACGCTGGTGGCATCGGCACCTTCAACCAGATGAATCCTGGTGGTCGCGTCAATCAGCTTTGTCGGATATGCCGCGAACATGGCAAACGGGTCGGCACGCAGGGGCGGCAGCGACGGCCTGCCCGACGCTTCGATACTGTCCAGTGACGTTCGCGTTCGCCGCGCGTCCTGTTCTTCCCACAGATCCTGATACTGGGATACAATGACCTGCCAGTCGAAAACCTCCAGGGCCCGTTCGCGGCCCGCTTCACCCATGGCAAGACGTTTGTCCGTATCTGCACACAACATGCTGAGCGCATCTGCACAGGCATCCGTATCAACCACCGTAGCCTGCGACACGTTGCCACAATATCGGTCATAAACGTGCTCATCAGCAGAACTGAAAATATCAAGCTCTGGCGAAATAATGAGGTCTTCACCGTAACCCGCTCCGGGCATCCATGTGGGTACCGTGAAACCGTGCACCCCGTCCGTTACTGTTTCCCTGTAACCATCCCAATCGCTGACCACAACCGGAAGGCCCGCCGCCATAGCTTCGATTGGTGTCAACCCAAACGTCTCCTGAATATTGTCAGACAGCGACACAAAAATGTCAGCCGCGCGCCAGATACGGCGCCTTACGTCTGCATCCCGGCCATCCAGAAAAATGGCGTTCACAGATGGACAGAACTCACGCGCCGTTTCTCGAAACTCGCGTTCAATTGAATCGTTGGCAAACCAACCAGCCTGAATGATGTGCAATTTCTTGCCACTCCGCCGGGCCGCCGATTCCGCTGCCATATACATGGCGACCGGGTGCGCTTTTGCATGGAAGCTCAACCGCCCTACAAACAACAGAACCATATCATCGGGACTGATTCCCAGCCCCGTGCGCAGGTTGTTCCGGTCCGCGAGCGCTGCGGCACTGCGCGAGAATGCCTGACAATCCACACCAAGCGGGATAACGGGCATGAGCAATTCACAGGGTGGCTTTACGCCGATCCGATCACCCAAATAGTCGACATAAGACTCCATGACGTGATTCATGGCAGATTTGGACGCTTCGGATGTACAGACCAACGCATCCCAAGGCATTACAGGTGCTGTAATCAGGCTGCCGAGGCTATCCATCACACGCGCCGACGCCACCGTATGGTTTAAACCGCACAGACTGAAACTGGCGTTGCCACGCATGCGACGTCGCCAGGCGAATGGCGACAGATCGGGCCCCGGCAGCATAAGAGTTGCTGGCACGCCGTCACCATCCATCTGGTCAGGTCCGATACGACGGCACGGTGGATTGATGCCGGAAAAATCGTGAATCCGGCCAACAAAGTCCTTGAAATGATCCGCGCTCATCGTATGAGCGTGAAATTCCTTCGCGCCGGAATGACGTACGTAGCCGCGCAGGAACCCTTCGCCAGCCGCATGCCGCCCCATCAGGTTACTGCGATTGGTCTCCACACCATCCGGGTGATGAAAGAAAACTGCGTCTCGCCCCATAAGTCCCTACTCAGTACGTGTCACTGGTTATGCGCCAGTTTGTCAGAAAATATGTTGTCCACCGGTTACCCATATCTCTGTGCCTGTTACATAACGCGCATCGTCAGAACACAGATAGAAAATGGTGCCCGCCACATCCGCTGGCGTTCCCATGCGGTCGAGCGGAATACGTGGAATGAGGACATCGTACTCCGGCTGAATCATATCAGTTTCGATTTCACCGGGCGCAATGGCATTCACCCGTACATCGAGGGCCGCAAATTCATTGGCCAGTTCGCGCGTCAACGCTGATAACGCCGCCTTGGATATTGAATAGGCAGAGCCGGCAAACGGATGGATCTTGTGCCCGGCGATGGACGTGATGTTGACGATCGCACCGTGTCCCCGGTGCAAAGCACCGGCAAACCCCCGGGACAAGCGAAGTGCCGCAAACAGGTTGAGTTCGAACACTTCCTGCCAGGCTTCCAGATCACCATTCAGGCACCCCAGGCGTTCCCGGTGCGGCGATTTGGGTGAAAGGCCCGCATTGTTTACCAACCCGTGAACCGGGCCATCGCCGACAATTTCGTTGACCGAATCAATAAACGCGGACACGCTTTCGGGGTCAGACAAATCAGCAGGCAGATGGTTCGTCCAGTTGGGATCACGCTTGCATTCAGGCGGCACATCATCACGTGAACAGGTGATTATCTGCCACCCACGGTCCAGAAAACACTTGGCGGTATGATGCCCGATCCCGCGACTCGCACCAGTAATGATAACTGTCTTTCTTTCAGACCCGGTATCTTCGGTTGCGTCCCTGTTCATATGTGCAGACTAGTGTCCTGCCTCGAGAATTCCCATCACTATTTTGCTGAAATGGCGTATATGATTTCGCTGGTTTTAACTGCGAACACACGATGGACGGGAGGGAATATGAAACAGCAGTTACGCCTGTTGCTGCGATACAATTGACGC
>JAJFID010000287.1 GCA_021775325.1 Rhodospirillales bacterium | reverse complement strand
GCAGCATCCAGAATGATGAAACGCCGGGACGGCCCGTGTTTTACATAGACCACCCTGGAAACCAAAATTCCCGCATTCCCCATGATGACCCGGCCAGGTTCCAGCATGACCTTACATCCCAGGTTGCCAACCACGGCCTTGACCATTGTACCATATTCTGCGGGCGTCGGCGGCGCATTTTCATCTGCATCCTCGAAGTATGGGATCCCCAGCCCACCACCAAGATCAATGCGATCGATAACATGGCCATCAGCACGTAATTGTTCGACCAATGCGACACCACACTCATAGGCCGCACGAAATGGGGTGAGATCCTGTAACTGTGAACCAATATGCATGGCTATACCGACGGGCATAATTCCGGGGAGTGTTGCGGCACGAGCGAAAACGTCTCTGGCTACCCCCAGATCAATACCGAATTTGTTTTCACTCTTACCGGTCGTAATTTTCTCGTGGGTTTTGGCATCTACATCTGGATTGATCCGAATAGATACGGTTACGTCTCGCCCCTTGGATGATGCAATGGCGCTAAGGGCTTCAAGCTCTGGCTCGCTTTCCACGTTAATCTGCATGATGCCCGCGTCTACGGCACTGGCAAGCTCTTCGGACGTTTTTCCAACACCAGAGAAGACGATTCGGCTGGCTGGAATTCCGGCGGCCAAGGCTCGTTCCATTTCACCGGCAGAAACGACGTCTGCTCCCGCACCCATGTCCCCCAATGTTTTCAGGACAGCAAGATTTCCATTGGCTTTCATGGCATAACAAATCAACGAATCGAGCCCTTCAACAGCGTCGGCGAACACCTTGAAATGTCGTTGAATCGTTGCGGTCGAGTAACAATAGAATGGCGTGCCCACAGCGTCGGCAATTTCCCGTACCGGGACGTCCTCGGCGTATAGTTCGCCATTGCGGTATGAAAAATGATCCATGCGTTCTTCCAGATTGCCGAATGCACCGTTTACTCGGTGGGGTATTCCTCAGGGTAGGTTGAGCCATCCGGTTGTGCCGGGTCTGATTTCCGCCCACAGGCCGACAGGCTTGTCACCATCGCTGCAACAACAAGACTCAATAGCAATAGCCTCATCATATGTGAGAGTCCTTGCTGCTTGTCATCATATCCAGTTTTCATCTTGGCCACATCCACCGTCTCGACGTTTACAACTCTATGTTTACAGAAAGCGTTTACGGGCCGCAATGGCAGCGGCCTTCACGTTTTCCGGCGCTGTGCCACCATGACTCGTGCGGCTGGCGACAGAATTCTCCACACCCAGTACGCTGAAAACGTCCGCGGTGATTGCGGGCTCGACACTCTGCATGTCGGAAATCGTCAATTCCTCCAGGCCGATGTTCTTCTCTTCAGCCAGTTTCACCAACTCACCTGTAACGTGATGGGCGCTGCGAAATGGCAGGTCCAGCACGCGAACCAACCAATCCGCCAGGTCCGTTGCCGTAATAAAGCCGCTATCAACGGCGGCACGCATAGAGTCTTCGTTGGCGACAGCGCCTTCCATCATGCCACGCATGGCGGCAAGGCACAGGCCAAGCGTATCCACTGCATCAAAAACAGGTTCCTTGTCCTCCTGCATGTCTTTGCCGTAAGTCATGGGCAAACCCTTCATGACCACCATGAGCGTATTTAGCGCCCCAATGATGCGGCCAACCTTGCCACGCACCAGTTCGGCGGCGTCAGGATTCCGCTTCTGCGGCATGATTGAGCTACCTGTCGAAAATCCATCTGACAGGCGAACAAAATCAAACTGGGCCGACGCCCAAATGACAATTTCTTCCGCCAGACGGGACAGGTGTATGCCAGAGATCGACGCTGCAGCCAGTAGTTCCAACACAAAATCCCGATCAGATACGGCATCCATGGAGTTGGCGCTGGGGCGATCAAAACCCAGGGACCTCGAGGTCATTTCCCGATCAATGTTAAATGATGTTCCGGCAAGTGCCGCCGCGCCCAGAGGTGATTCGTTCGCTCGTTTGCGACAATCTGCCAATCGCCCCCGATCCCGACCCAGCATCTCAACGTATGCCAGCAGGTGGTGACCAAACGTTACGGGTTGTGCAGCCTGCATATGTGTAAACCCCGGCATGATAGTCGCGGCATGCTGTTCGGCCATGTCAATCATGGCTGCTTGAAGGCGTTGAGTTTCCGCGTCCAAACCATCAATGGCGTCTCGTACCCACAATCGCAGATCAGTTGCTACCTGATCATTTCGGGACCGTGCTGTGTGTAGTCTGCCTGCTGCATCGCCAATCAGTTCTGCAAGACGGGATTCCACATTCATATGGATATCTTCAAGTGCTGTCGTGAAGGTGAATTCGCCGACTTCAATCTCAGCCAGGATCGTATCCAGTCCCTGTTGAATCTTGACCTCATCTTCCACACTGATGATGTCGCAGGCCGCCAGCATGGAAGCGTGCGCTTTTGATCCCTGAATGTCCTGCGCGTACAGTCGTTTATCGAAGCCTATGGACGCATTGATGGCTTCCATCACAGCATCCGGGCCAACATTAAACCGCCCACCCCACATGGTGCTGGTATCAACTCGCGATTTTGTGTTCTCATCCGTCATGTTATTGTTCCGTCAATCGGTCTATACACGTGACATCGTTATCCCGTTACACAACGTCAAACCATTATGAAACTGTCTCGTATTCGATCCGCCCTCTGGCCTCAAAACCGTATACGGCGTGTTGCGACCGTCGCTACGTTCACCAGTTTGATTGTGGCAGGGATTGTGGTCATTCCCAAGCTTGTTGCAACCCCGGAACAGGCAAAATGTGAGTGGCGTCAGGCATTTGAGTCGGGCTTGTCGAATTTTCTGCCCAAGGACACGCCAAAACCCGTGCCCGCTACTCCGT
>JAJFID010000286.1 GCA_021775325.1 Rhodospirillales bacterium | reverse complement strand
TCAGGCTGCTCAAGAAAGTATCCATTCATTTCTACCCATGCAAGGGCTTAAATTCTTGCGTTCGTCAGGTTTTTAAGAACAATCACGATACCCTGTAACCACGCCAGACGTCATATGAGCAACCAAATCGATACCCAGCGACCTGGACTGGATAGCCCGAGCGTCCTGGTCGCAACCTGGTTTGGTGCAGGATATCTGCCCAAAGCGCCCGGAACTTGGGGCTCACTGGCGGCTCTGCCCCTGGCATGGCTAATTGTGCAGGAATATGGAACAACGGTGATTCTGGCTGCCAGTTTCGTACTTTTTTTCATTGGTATGTGGGCAGCTAACGGATACATGGCACAGACAGGAACCCATGATCCCGGCCCTGTGGTTGTCGATGAGGTGGTCGGGCAATGGCTGGTTTTGAGTGTATTGCCGTTGAATGTCGGTTGGTATCTACTCGGATTCGCCGTCTTTCGGTTGTTTGATATCGTGAAACCGTGGCCCATCAAATGGATGGACAGCAAAATTGACGGCGGATTTGGGGTCATGGTCGACGATGTGGGAGCGGCTGGTTACGGCATCGTTATGTTGCTTGCTATACAATATGGACTGGGGCAGATGCTATGAGCGGAGAGGAAGCAACCGTAACACCTGAGCGGGTTCTGGCGGCGTGTCGAACCCGGAAAATTATGCTGGCCAGTGCAGAATCATGCACCGGTGGTATGATCGCAGCGGCATTGACAGATGTCGCGGGATCGTCTGATGTCTTTGAACGCGGGTTTGTAACCTATACCAATGAAGCCAAAATGGACATGCTTGGCGTGCAAGCTGGACTGTTTGAACGGGTCGGCGCGGTCAGCGAAGACGTTGCGCGGGAAATGGCTGAAGGCGCGGTTAGCAACTCACGCGCGGATATCGCGGTCTCGGTAACGGGGATCGCTGGTCCTGGCGGCGGCAGTGATGACAAACCTGTCGGACTCGTCCATATGGCCGTCGCGATGACGGGAAAAGACACCCGTCATGAATGTCGTGTATTTCCCGGCAATCGACATGATGTGCGAACACAGACTGTCAGTGCCGCGCTCAGCCTTGTCCTGAAATGTCTTGATCATTGAGTGATGCACCATACAAGTCCATGGCTCGACACTCGAATGCTCTAACCATTCGGTGCACGGCATCTTCAAATACGAGCCCGATGGCCTTTTCGAGAAGCCGGGACCTGAATTCAAAATCCACATAGAAATCCACGTCGCATCCATCTGCAGTTTCAGTGAATTTCCAGCTATTTATCAGATATTTAAATGGTCCATCTTTGTATCTCACATCAACTTCATTCGGTTCGTGAAACTTGACCTGAGAGGTGAAACTCTCGCGGAAAGACTTAAACCCGATGGCCATATCGGCGGTCATTTCCGTATCAGTATGCTGGCGAATACGGGTCGCCACACACCACGGCAGGAATTCCGGATATCGGGCCACATCGGCGACCAGGCCGAACATCTGTTGCGGACTGAACGGTAGCCTTCTTATTTCGGCGTGTTTCGGCATGGTTGGTGAATTAACAAGGGTTACCGGTTTTGGCGACCCGAGCTTCCTGCAATTGCCGGAAATCATCGTCTGCATGATAGGACGATCTGGTCAAAGGTGTTGCCGCGACCAGTAGAAAACCTTTGGCCTGCCCTATTGTCTTGTATTCAGCGAATTCTTCGGGCGTCACAAATCGATCTACCCCTGCGTGCTTCTTGGTAGGCTGCAGATACTGACCGATGGTCAGAAAATCCACATTAGCGGAACGCATATCGTCCATGACCTGCAAGACTTCTTCGCGGGTTTCACCTAGTCCAACCATGATACCGGACTTGGTGAAAATGGTCGGATCCAGTTGTTTGGCGCGGTCCAACAGCCGTAAGGAGTGAAAATACCGGGCCCCCGGGCGGATAGAGGGATAAAGCCGGGGAACGGTTTCCAGATTGTGGTTGAACACGTCAGGCCGGGCTGTGATAACCATTTCAAGTGCACCCGGCTTATCCCGAAAATCTGGTGTCAGGGTTTCGATGGTCGTTTCCGGCGATGAGTCGCGAAGGAGATCAATACACCGGGCAAACTGGTTCGCACCACCATCCGCCAGGTCATCGCGGTCGACGGATGTGATGACCATGTGTTTCAGGCCCAGTTTTGATGCAGCAATGGACACATTCTCAGGTTCCATGAGGTCCAGTGCGCCGGGTTTGCCTGTGGCCACATTGCAGAATGCGCATGCACGGGTGCAGATATCCCCCAAAATCATTACGGTCACATGACGCTTGGCCCAGCACTCACCGATATTGGGGCATGCTGCTTCCTCGCACACGGTGTTCAGGCCGTGTTCACGTACAAGCTTGCGGGTTTCGCCGTATTCCGATGACGTCGGCGCTTTGACCCGTATCCACGGCGGTTTGCGTGGCGACTCGTTGTCAGGTTTGTGCGCTTTTTCAGGGTGGCGTAGCGTTTGTGTAGTCACGAAATGAAGTCCTACATGTGTATGACACGACCGTACGCGTCCAGTACGGACTCGTGCATCATCTCAGATAACGTGGGGTGCGGGAAGACTGTATGCATGAGGTCTTCTTCAGTGGTTTCCAGACCCATGGCGACGACAAAGCCTTGAATGAGTTCTGTCACCTCTGCGCCAACCATATGAGCGCCCAGTAATTCTCCGGTTTTTGCGTCGAACACAGTTTTTACGAGACCGTCCGGTTCCCCCAGTGCGATGGCTTTGCCGTTGCCGATAAACGGAAACTTGCCGACCTTGACTTCGTGGCCGGCTGCTACGGCTTTGGCTTCTGTAAGCCCAACGCTGGCAACTTGTGGGTGGCAGTACGTGCAACCGGGAATTCGACTTTTTTCAAGCGGGTGCACATCGAGGCCAGCTATGGCCTCTATGCAAATCACACCCTCATGCTCAGCTTTGTGTGCCAGCATGGGAGGACCTGCCACGTCACCAATGGCATAAATGCCCGTCTCAGCGGTCCGGCAGAGCGAATCAATCACAATGCAGCCGCGATCCGTCTGTATTTTTGTGGTTTCCAGCCCGATGTGTTCGATATTTCCAACCACGCCGACAGCAGAAATAACGCGATCAACTGTCTGGGTCTGTGACTCACCATCTTCGGTCTCAATCGTTGCGGTAACGCTGTCTTTGCCCTTTTCCAGGTTTGAGACTTTTGCGCCCGTGATGATTGTCATCCCATGTTTCTCAAATTGCTTGCGGGCAACGGCAGCGATGTCTGCGTCTTCCACCGCCAAAACCTGGGGATGGACCTCGACCACCGTGACCTCCGCCCCCAGCGAGCGGTAAAAACTGGCAAATTCAATGCCGATCGCGCCGGATCCGATGACCAGCAAGGATTTGGGCATCGTGTCGGGAACCAGCGCTTCGAAGTAACTCCACACCAGCTTACCGTCCGCTTCAAGCCCTGGCAGTGCACGCGGGCGGGCGCCTGTTGCCACGATGATATGTTTGGCGTTCAGGGACGGCAGTGTCTTGCCGTCTTTGGTGATATCTACGCGACCCGGGCCGTTCAATTTGGCCTCACCATCTATCACGGTCACCTTGTTCTTTTTCAGCAAATGCCCAACACCGCCACTGAGCTGTTTGGCGACGCCACGGGAGCGTGCAACGATTTTCGCAAGATCAAACCCCACGCCATCGGCTTTCAGGCCGTAAACGTCAGCCTGTTTCATGTAATCGAGGATTTCAGCCGAACGCAGCAGCGCCTTAGTGGGAATACAGCCCCAGTTCAGGCAGATACCGCCCAGATGTTGTTTTTCGACAACGGCGACTTTCATACCTAACTGGGCACCCCGGATTGCGGTTACATAGCCGCCCGGTCCGCCGCCGATAATAACAACGTCAAATGTTGTTTCTGTCATTTTGCTTACCTGTTTCAGACATTCCTCAGAACTTTTCTTCGCCAGCTTTTCTGACATTGTCCGGAAAATCGCGATAGAGCGCGAACTTTACCTCGGAAACCTGCGAATTGACGGCGTGATGGAAACTCTCGACGGGATCGGACCGGCTGGCGACGTGCTGAAAAGCCTCGTCCAGTTGCGCCATGTTATCGGTCTCAAGCGTGATGTGGAACTCATATATTTCACTGGGGCCAAGGCCCAGTTTTCTGCGCGTAATGCGAAATGTGGAAATTTTGCCATCATCTTTCAGATAGTTCATATAGGCGGAAACCCGGTCGCAGAACTCCAGATCGCTTACACCCGGCTTCAGATTACACCAGATATGATAAATATCCATCAGGCCCTCATAACAACATGCTGACCGGGTCTTCGATCAACGGCTTGAACGCTGCCATAAACTGGGCACCCACGGCCCCGTCAACAACCCTGTGATCCACAGCCAGTGTGCATGACATAACCGTGGCAACGGCAACGGCACCATCTTTAACAACGGCTCGCTGCTCCCCTGCTCCGACGGCCAGAATACAGGCCTGGGGCGGGTTAATGATGGCGGAAAAATTGTTGATTCCGAACATGCCCAGATTGGAAATGGTAAACGAACCGCCCTGATATTCTTCCGGCATAAGTTTGCCGTCCCGGGCACGCGTCGCCAAATCTTTCATGGCACTGGAAATTTCAGCCAGACCCATAGTGCCGGCATCGCGGATAACCGGTGTGATCAGGCCACCCGGAATAGCTACGGCGACGGACACATCGGCGCGCTCGAAATACCGCATGCTATCATCAGTCCACATGGCGTTGGCTTCCGGTACTTTCCGAAGTGCCAGGGCAACGGCGCGGATTACGAAATCATTGACCGAAATCTTGTAAGCGTCGGACCGCCCGTTCAGGTCCTTTCGCAGTGCCAGCAGACTATCCAGTTCACAATCCACACTGAGGTAGAAATGTGGCACGGTTTGCTTGGATTCAGTTAATCTGCGCGCAATCACCTTGCGCATGCTGGAATGGGGTTCTTCGCGGTATGGCGGCAGGGTTGCATCATCAATGACGGTTGGTGTGGGCGCCGCTGTCGGCGTAGCTGCGATTTGCTGCGGGGCAGCCGATGCGGGTGCTTGGGCCCCACCGGATGCAATAGCGGCTTCCACATCGCGTTTGACTACGCGACCGTGTGGACCGGAACCAGTTACGCCAGCAATATCAATACCGCCGTTTTGCGCAAGCCTTCTGGCCAGCGGACTGGCAAACACCCGGTTGCCGGGCTGCTGCAGTGCTGCGGCAGGCTCTGAAGATGCTGCGGGCGCTGCTATTGGTGCTTGTGGTGCGGCGGAAACAGATGGCGCTGCTGCGGCGGTCGGCGGCGGGGGCGCGGTGACCCCCTCAAGCGCAGACGCGTCCTCGCCTTCTTCCAGCAACAGCGCGATGGCCTGATTCACCGGCACTCCAGCCGTGCCTTCCGGCACCAGGATTTTACCCATGGTGCCTTCGTCTACTGCTTCCACTTCCATGGTTGCTTTATCGGTCTCGATTTCGGCAAGGACGTCGCCGGACACAACGGCATCACCTTCAGCTTTGTGCCATTTGGCGAGATTACCCTCGGTCATGGTGGGCGACAATGCGGGCATCAGAATCTGTATGGGCATGGTCGTCGCCTCCCTAAGCGTAACAGACGGACTTGGCCGCCTCGATTACGTGACCAGGTTTCGGGAGGGCCAGCGCTTCAAGATTGGCGGCATAGGGCATGGGAACATCTTCGCCGTTAACCCGAACAACCGGTGCATCCAGATAATCGAAGGCATGTTCCATCATCAGAGCGGCAATTTCAGAACCAATGTTGCAGGCTGGCCACCCCTCTTCCAACGAGACGATACGGTTTGTTTTTTTCACCGATTCAACAATGGTACCCACATCAAGTGGTCTCAGGGTCCTGAGGTTGATAACCTCAGCGTCAATACCCTCGGCTGCAAGCTGTTCCGCCGCTTCGAGCGCGACACCGACCATAATTGAGTAGGCAACGATGGTAACGTCGGTGCCGGGCCGTTCAATCTTGGCTTTGCCGATGGGCAGAACAAAATCCGGATCGTCTGGTACATCGAAGCTCTGGCCGTACAGGATTTCGTTTTCAAGAAAGACAATAGGGTTCGGATCGCGGATGGCGGCTTTCAGCAATCCTTTGGCGTCCGCTGCTGACCATGGTGTTACAACTTTGAGGCCCGGACAATGAGCGTACCAGGATGCATAACACTGCGAATGCTGGGCTCCCACGCGGGACGCGGCACCGTTGGCACCACGAAACACGATGTTGGCTCCCATCTGGCCGCCCGACATGTAAAGAGTCTTTGCGGCGGAGTTAATGATGTGATCAATGGCCTGCATGGCAAAGTTGAAGGTCATGAACTCCACGATGGGTTTGAGACCAGCAAAGGCCGCACCGACACCCAGACCGGTAAAACCGTGTTCGGTGATGGGGGTATCGATGACCCGCCGGTCGCCAAATTCGTCCAGCAAGCCTTGAGAAATCTTGTAAGCACCCTGGTACTGGGCGACTTCCTCTCCCATCAGGAATACCTCTTCGTCCCGGCGCATTTCTTCAGCCATGGCATCGCGCAGAGCCTCGCGGACGGTTTGGTTAACAACCGGTCCGCTGTACTCCGGCTCAACCTGGGCGGCGGGTGGTGGTGCGGGTGCAGCAGCAGCAGGCGCTGTTACAGGTTCTGCTGCCGGTGCAGCGGCGGGGGCAGGCACTGGTGAGGCGTCTGAAATGGCTGAGGCATCTTCACCTTCATCCAGCAATACTGCGATGGCCGTGTTGACGGCGACGCCCTCTGTTCCTTCGGCAATGAGGATTTTCCCCATGGTACCCTCGTCCACTGCTTCTACTTCCATGGTCGCCTTGTCGGTTTCAAGTTCGGCGATGATATCGCCGGATTCAACCGTATCGCCTTCATTCTTGAGCCACTTGGCGATCTTGCCTTCGGTCATGGTGGGCGACAGCGCCGGCATCAGGATTTGAGTTGTCATATATCTGGTTCCTATTCCTGATCAGGCTTCAAGCAATATATCGGTGTAAAGTTCGCTGGCATCCGGTTCCGGACTGGTCTGGGCAAATTCTGCTGCCTCAGTGACCACAGCTTTGACTTCACGGTCGATATCTTTGAGCGTCGCTTCATCAGCCGCTTTGGCGGCGATAATTCTTTCGCGCAACGTGTCGATAGGGTCACTTTCCTTACGGACCTTGCTGACCTCGTCCTTGGAGCGGTATTTGGCGGGATCCGACATGGAATGACCGCGATACCGGTAGGTTTCCATATCCAGAATAAAAGGCCCCTTGCCGCTGCGACAGTGTTCCAGAGCCATATCGGCGGCTTCGCGGACTTCAACCACATCCATACCGTTGACCTGTTTGCCGGGAATACCGTGCGCGTCTCCACGCTTATGAAACTCGGTCATGGCCGAGGCCCGGTCAACGGCGGTACCCATGCCGTATCGGTTGTTCTCGATCACGTACACTACAGGCAGCGACCACAGGGCAGCCATGTTGAACGATTCATAGACCTGCCCCTGATTGGCTGCGCCGTCGCCGAAATACGCCTGATTGACGCCGTTATCGCTCCGGTACTTGTGGGCAAATGCCAATCCGGTGCCCAATGCAACCTGTGCGCCAACGATGCCGTGCCCGCCATAGAAGTTCTTTTCGCGGCTGAACATGTGCATGGAACCGCCCTTGCCCTTGGAATATCCGCCGGAACGGCCCGTCAGTTCGGCCATAACGCCTTTCGGGTCCATACCAGCCGCCAGCATATGGCCATGATCGCGGTAACTGGTGATCAGCGAGTCCTGTTCTTCAGCGGCGGCCATCATGCCAATGACCACGGCTTCCTGGCCAATGTACAGGTGGCAGAAACCGCCAATCAGGCCCATGCCATAGAGCTGGCCCGCCTTTTCCTCGAAACGCCGGATCAACAGCATTTGCCGGTAGTATTCCAGCAATTGTTCGCCGGAAGGCGACTTCGATTGTTTGGATGGAGACGGTTTCTTCGTGGATTTTGCTTGTTTTGCCATTGGATAGTTATGACCCTCGTCCAGGTTGCTAACGTCAATGGCGCACGCTAACACAGCATGCAGAAAATTTGAAGGGGTTCGTAAAAATTAACCTATTATAGATTAATTTTACATGTAATGACGATTTTAACTATTATATTTCAATTGATTAGAGCTATGTGTCAATCTGCACGCAATCCAGTTTCAAGTCCAAAATTGATTTAGATGTTGGTTCAGGCACTGCGGGCAATGGACAATTCGCTGAACAGGCGACCGGCGGCACCCTGCCAGCGTTGCCGTAATGGACGGGTGTCCTGTGTTGTCACGGTATGGCCCTCTAGCGTCTCCAGTTCCATATCCGAAAATGTTTGCCAGGCTTCTGCGCCGTAACGCTGCAAAGCCCGTTCGTAGATTTTGGATCGCCAGATATCAATGGCCTCCAGATGGGACCATAAAATGACAAAAGCACTTAGACGACCGGACCTGCGTTGCATTTCCAGATTGATAAAACCGGGCTGGCGGGTGGCGACAGTTGCCATCTCGCGGGCAGCGCGGACGCGACCGTCCATACCACTGAGATTTTCGTCCAGGTGAATGGTGATACGATAGATGGCGCCTTCCTGATACTCGGGGCGAAGCATTGTCATGGTTCTGGTTCTCCTTCGTAAAGGATGACCACGTCATCGACGTAGCCGTAGTTCAGCATGATGCGGGCGCGTTCTTCCAGCATGTCCAGGTCCAGGTTGTCGGGATGCAGCAACCGGACCCGTTGTGCCAGTTGTTCCCGATGGGCTCGCGCCACCTCGAGAACAGGTTCCGTTTCAGCAATGCCCTGCTTTAGTTGCAGGTACGTAAGTAGACCGCGATCACCGTGCACGACGTGAAAGCCGAAATACACGATGGAGCAAACACCAATCAGCGGTCCCGCAATCTGGCCCATGCCAGTGCGGATCGTCGAGTAGGAACCCATAAAAACTGCCCTTCGCAATTACCTTCTGTACATGCGACAGAGGCCAAACCCGACTCCACTGTGAGTCCAAGGTGTTAAGAAACTGTTACTGAGATGGGGCGGCGAATTTGTTGGGTCGGTACAAATAAATGCCTGCACAGGTGGTAGAGGCATCGATGTTGTGTAGAGGAGATTTACTCCCCCTATATGTGGTCGAGATACCTCATTCACTTAGAGCAGAAGTTAGTTGTAAATATGTCTGTTTGGCGCTGCAGGCTGACATGTTCTGGGCGCTTAACACTTCGACCATTAGCCATGCGCGAATATCAAATACACCGGAATTTCCGCGAATGTGGGAATCCAGTTAACTTCGCCGAGGTCCGGCTCTCTAATGTTTTTCGCTTGGTTGCGACAAATCAATCGATCTACCGCCTGTTCCGGGTGCACAACCCCCACCGGAGATTGCCCCCAGACCGGATCGATCCGCCATGGAGTCGTCCGTGAAAGCCGAATATCCCCATGCGATTAAGATTAGGGTACCAACAAGCGTGAGACCTTGTAGACCAAAATCGAGCCAAATCCACAATCCACCGAGGATGAAGGTTTCAAAAACCAACAAGTACAATAGCGCAGATTTCCAGTTTCTGAAGATTTTGCCTGATGTTTTTGCCATAGAGTTTTCTCCAGCCTTCACCCAGAACGATACCATTGTTCGGTGACTATGACTATGGTCGTTCTCGTCATACTCGCGAAAGCGACAATCCCGTCGGCCATTCCAAGCCTCGGCTATAGCGTTTTTTGGCTGCCGCACAATCCGCAGAGGATACTGGAAAAAGAATGCCAATTTCGGGTCAGAATCAGAAGCTTTGGTGGGTGTGACTTCGCGTCCGTACGGTAGCTCTGATCGGTCATAGAAAACGGCACGTGGACGTTTCAAAACGTGGAGGATGGAACAACTAACGAAGTATGGAACGACCAGCATAAACGGCATTCGGCCCCAGTTCTTCCTCAATACGAATCAATTGGTTGTATTTGGCGAGGCGGTCGGAGCGTGACAGGGAGCCGGTTTTGATTTGACCTGCATTGGTGGCCACCGCGATATCGGCGATGGTTGAGTCCTCTGTCTCACCGGAGCGGTGGGAAATCACCGAGGTGTAGTTGGCCCGGTGGGCCATATCCACGGCTTCCAGAGTTTCGCTTAATGTGCCGATCTGGTTGACCTTGACCAGGATCGAGTTGGCGACACCTTTATCGATGCCGTCTTTCAGGCGAACGGGGTTGGTTACAAACAAATCGTCGCCAACGAGCTGAACGCGGTCGCCAACAGCCGACGTCAGGGCGGCCCAGCCATCCCAGTCATCTTCGGCCATGCCGTCTTCGATGGAGATAATGGGATACCGGCTGACCAAGTCTTCGTAGTATTTAACCATGCCGTCGGAATCCAGAGATTTGCCCTCCCCCTTCAACTCGTATGTGCCGTCGGCAAAAAATTCCGTGGAGGCTGAATCCAGGGCCAGCATGACATCGTCGCCCGGCGCGTACCCGGCGGCTTCGACGGATTTCATGATGAAGTCGAGCGCATCGGACGCGCTACCGATGTTGGGCGCAAAACCGCCTTCGTCACCAACATTGGTATTGTGGCCGGCATCGCTGAGGCCTTTTTTCAGACTGTGGAAAATTTCCGCCCCCATGCGAATGGCGTCTGTGCAACTGGCACCGCCCACGGGCATAACCATGAATTCCTGAATGTCGATGGGATTGTCGGCATGTTCGCCGCCGTTGATGATATTCATCATGGGGACCGGCAGTGTACGGGCGAAAACGCCACCCACGTAACGGTACAAGGGAGTGTCGAGTTCGATGGCGCTGGCCTTGGCAGCGGCGAGACTGACACCCAAAATGGCGTTGGCACCCAGCCTGCTCTTGTTGTCCGTACCATCAAGCTGGATCATGGTATTGTCGATGAGAAGCTGTTCTTCGGATTCCATGCCGCCAAGCGCATCGAAAATCTCCGTGTTAACAGCGTCGACTGCTTGTTGGACGCCTTTGCCGCCATAACGACCCTTGTCGCCATCACGCAACTCAACGGCCTCATGAGCGCCGGTTGAGGCCCCGGAGGGTACACCGGCACGACCAAGGGCACCTGTTTCCAGGACAACGTCCACCTCAACCGTCGGGTTGCCCCGGCTATCGAGAATTTCACGGGCAATGATATCGACTATGGCAGACATACAACTTTACCTTCGGATTAATGCTATTTGAGTGAGTCCAGATCAATCGGACGTGCCTTGGCTTGTTCGTCAAATGCCTTGAGCATCTCAAGTACGCTGGATAACTGGGACATACGTATCATGTTTGGCCCATCACTGGGCGCATTGTCGGGGTCCTGGTGGGTTTCCATGAATACAGCCGCCACACCAACAGCGACCGCAGCCCGCGCCAGCACCGGTGCAAATTCGCGCTGACCACCGGATCGTCCGCCCTGACCGCCCGGTTGCTGGACGGAATGAGTGGCATCGAACACCACAGGATAGCCCGTAGCGGCCAAAATTGGCAGCGCCCGCATATCTGAGATCAGCGTATTGTAGCCAAAACTGGCACCACGTTCGCAGACCATAATGTTCCGGTTACCGGTGCTCTCGATCTTCGTCACCACATTGGCCATATCCCAGGGTGCCAGAAACTGTCCTTTCTTGACATTTATGGCGGCACCCGTAGTGCCAGCAGCGACCAGCAGGTCTGTCTGGCGGCACAGATAGGCCGGAATCTGCAGCACATCCACGGCTTTTGATACAGGCTCGCACTGATGCGGCTCATGCACATCGGTCACGACGGGGCATCCGACCGTCTCGCGGACGTCGGCAAACACCTCCAGTGAGGCAGACATGCCCAATCCCCGTTCGCCACCCATGCTCGTACGATTGGCTTTGTCGAAGGAGCTTTTGTAAATCAGGCCAATGCCC